>JBFYPP010000098.1:0-7200 GCA_041303255.1 Chitinophagia bacterium
GATCCTTTGGGCAAGCAATCTCCTGAAAATGTTACAGGAGGGTGGGGACGAAAAAACAAAACCACTTTCCGATTTGTGAATGTAGATCCCGAATCTAGATTCATTGAGACAAATCAAGCTTTACTATTTAAAGTGTTTAATGAAAAAAACAAACAAGCCGGATTTACTTTTCTACAACTGGAAACAAGCTGGCAGCCCAAGTTTCTTCAAATGGGTCCACATGCACTTAGTAACCCAGTTAAGGCTGCCGATGTGAATGCTTATCTATTTACTACCGAAACCTTTAAACAATCGCCCAATATTCATTTTTCAAAAGATTTGGGTAACGCTATAAAATTCAGTGATATCAACCCACAGCAAAATGAGTACAACTGGATGACAGCAGAATTGTTTTCTTGGAAAGCCTACGACGGAAAAATTGCCACAGGGATTGTATATAAACCAGAAAATTACGATCCAAAGAAAAAATATCCGATGATTGCTTATTTCTATGAAACCTTGTCTGACGGACTATATAACTATTTGCCACCGGCACCAACTCCCAGTCGTTTGAATATTCCATTTTTTGTGAGTCGTGGGTATATTGTTTTGGCCCCAGACATTCATTATGCAAAGGGATATCCAGGTAAGGGGGGCTTTGATTATGTGGTGAGCGGAGCCAGGGCACTTGCAAAAAAAGGATGGGTTGATAGCACCAAAATGGGAATACAGGGACAAAGTTGGGGAGGCTATCAAGTAGCGCATATCATAACACGCACCAATTTATTTGCGGCAGCATGGGCAGGTGCACCGGTAGTAAACATGACCAGTGCATATGGTGGTATACGCTGGGAAAGTGGAATGAACCGTCAGTTTCAATATGAAAAAAGTCAGAGTAGGATTGGTGCAACCCTTTGGGAGAAGCCCCAGTTATATACGGAAAATTCACCCCTATTTTATCTGCCCAAAGTAACTACTCCTCTGGTCATTATGGCAAACGACAATGATGGTGCTGTACCTTGGTACCAGGGTATTGAGATGTTTACTGCCATGAGAAGGCTGAATAAAAAGGTTTGGATGTTAAACTACAATGGCGAAGCGCACAATTTGGTGGAACGTAAAAATAGAAAAGACATTCAGATCAGAGAACAACAATTTTTTGATTGGCTTTTAAAAGGTGAAACACCCGCTATCTGGCTAAAGAATGGCTTACCTGCAACTGATAAGGGAAAGACATGGGGTCTGGAGCTTTCACTGGATTGAGTGAAAGCCGCCTTTTTAGCATGAAGGTTAGAAAACTTTTGATCCGTCGAATCCTTCGAGCTGTTTTACAAACTCGGTAAGAAAACTTGCTCCCATGCCGCCATCGATAATTCTATGGTCGTAAGACATCGACACAAACATCATGTGTCGAATGGCAATACTGTCACCTTTTTCAGATTCGATCACGACAGGCTTTTTCTTTATTGCTCCAGTTGCAAGAATAGCAACTTGTGGTTGATTGATAATGGGTGTGCCCATCAAGCTACCAAAAGTACCCACATTGGTGAATGTGAAAGTTCCTTCTTGGGTATCTGAGGGTTGCAGTTTCCCATTTCTGGCATTGTTGGCCAACTTGTTTACCTGTTTTGCTAATCCCGTTATATTAAATTGATCTGCACCCTTAATTACCGGGACAATTAAATTTCCATTTGGTAAGGCAGTCGCCATGCCAATATTGATGTCTTTTTTAACAACGATGGTTTCCCCAACAACACTGGCATTGAGCAAAGGAAACTTTTTGAGGCATTTGGTGATGGCTTCAATGAAAATAGGAGTAAATGTGATTTTTTCACCCTCTCTTTTTTCAAAGTCATTTTTTACTTTGTTTCTCCAGTTTACCAAGTTGGATACATCGGCCTCTGAAAAGCTGGTTACGTGGGCACTGGTGGCTTTGCTTCTGGTCATGTGTTCAGAAATCAGCTTCCGCATTCTGTCCATCTCAATGAGTTCCACATTGCCTGAAATGTTCATTGGGGCCTGAATAGGAGCCGGCTGAACCTGAGGTTGTTGTTGATAAACAGGTGCAGGAGCAGGCTGACTATAACTTCTTTCTTCTCTATGTAGGGGTTGAGGATCAATTGCCTTTTCAGCAACTACATCAACAGGGGAAGGAAGCGCTTTCGTTTGTCTATTTTCTAAATATTCTAAAATGTCTTTTTTGGTAACCCTGCCCTCATTTCCTGTGCCTTGAATTCTTTCTAGTTCTTGGAATGGAATGCCTTCTCTAGAAGCAATATTCATAACCAAGGGTGAAAAAAAACGACCATTTACCCCTTTTTCGATTGGAGTAAAACCAGATGGTTGATAGGGGATCATTCGATCTTGCTCATTATCTTCTGTTGTAGTAAGCGGAGCAGGATCAGGCTGTTGGATAGATACTGGGGAACTTTGAATGCTATTGCTTTCTTCACCACCGGTGTTTATTCTGGCAATTACAGAGCCGATTGGAATTACGTCGTTTTCTTTACAAAGCACCTCTACTAAAGTTCCTTCAACTGTTGAGGGTACTTCGCTATCTACTTTATCTGTAGCAATATCAAGGAGGGTTTCGTCGAGCTTCACGAAATCGCCCACCTGTTTATGCCAGCGCAAAACAGTGGCTTCCATGATGCTCTCACCTAGCTTGGGCATTATTACATTTACAAGGGCCATTTTTGCAATTAAAATTCCGAAAATCCGTCTGTAAAATTAACCCAAAAACGCTGTATAATTCCAAGGTTGGATAATAACTTATCCAATACTTTTCCTCAAAAAATTTAGGGCATGTACTGCAGTAAGTTCAATATTTCTTTTTCGGTCGAATCTGAACTGGAAAGTAGTGTTTTCGGTCTTTTCTTTGCTGCTGAAACCTACACAGACAAAGCCCAAGGGCTTCCCTGGTGTTTCTCCTGTTGGGCCCATGATTCCTGAAGTGGCTAAGCCATAATCTGCACCGGTCTTTTCTCTTATGCCTTCTGCCATTTTGTTGACGGTCTCTATACTTACTGCTCCAAACTCATTGAGTGTTGTTTCTGGAACACCCAATAGTCCGGATTTCAACTTATTGGAATAACTAACAACACTACCCAAGAAAAAAGAGCTGCTTCCTGGCAAAAGCGTAAATAAATGAGAAATATATCCTCCTGTACAGCTTTCAGCAATGGCAAGGGTTTTACCCTCAGATTTTAATGTTTCAGCAATTGCCTCTTGTAGACTAATATCTCTGTCAATAACCAAATGGTCTTTTACGGTCTTCTTTAATTGGTCGAAATAAAAATCAATCTCGTTGTTGTTTTCAAGCGTTTGGGTGGCGGTAAGTCTAAGTCTAACCATACCATAATTTGGCAAATAAGCCAATTTTATCCCATTTCCGAGCGATGCTTCAAAAACATTTAAGAGCTCAGCTAAAAATGATTCCCCAATTCCAGCTGTGAGCAAGGTGCGGTGTTCAACAGCAGACACGTCGAATTTTTTAGTCAATGCTGGAATCACATAATCCGCCATCATGCCTTTCATCTCGAAAGGTACCCCTGGCATACTCACAAAAATTTTATTGTCTTTTTCAAACCACATGCCAGGTGCAGTACCTCTTTTGTTTTGAATCACGGTACAAACATCAGGCACTTCGGCTTGTTTCAAATTTCTTTCGATTAAAGGGCGGTTTAATTTTTTAGTAAAAATTTCAACCACATTTTCTTTTGCATCCTCATCAACAATTAATTTCCCTCCAAAATAATTGCAAAGTAGTGGCTTTGTAATGTCATCCGAAGTTGGACCTAGTCCACCTGTAATCAACACAATGTCATTTTTTTCTTCTTCCTCTTGGAGACAATTCCAAATATCATCCCAACTGTCGCCTATAGCAACTCTTCTGTTGATTGAAAATCCAGCTTTATTTAATTCTTGTGCCATCCAGGCACTGTTTGTGTCTATAGTTTGACCAATCAGCAGTTCATCCCCGATAGTAATTATTGAGACTGTTTTGGGTACTTTATTTGACATGATTAGGGTTTAAAATAGGGTTCTAATTTTTCAAAAAGCGTGTTAGGGATATTGATTTTTTGATATGTTGATTTTTCCATGAAATACAAAACCACCTTGCCTTTGCAAAGTAAATCATCCATTTCGTTGTACACCGATTGATGAAATTCAATTTTGTGGTCATTGGGTAATTGAAGCAATGAAGTTCTAATCGTAAGTAAATCATCATATAACGCCGGCCTAATGAATTTACAATCCACACTCACTACAGGCATCACCAAACCTGTTTGTTCTATATTTTTATAGGTGATTCCTATGGATCGCATTGCATCTGTTCTTCCAACTTCAAAGTATTCTATGTATTTGGCATGGTAAACCACTTGCATTTGGTCAGTGTCTGCATACCTAACGCGCACTTGTGTATCAAATGAAAACATAATTTATGGGTTATTTGCTTGCGATTCCATCAACACTTACTCTACCCGGACCGCAAAAAAGTATAGTAAGAAAACCTGCTAAAAAAAGCGTTGCCTTCTCTCCGGTGTTAAAAAAATCCATGTTGTGCACACTAAATAAGGCAACGGACATGTTTATTACAAGAGGAACAGCAACAACTCTTGTAAACAAACCAATGATTAGAAAAAGGGCACAAAAAAATTCTGCAAATATGCAGAGCACAAGAGAACTTGTAGATCCGATGCCAAACAAGTTATAAAAATCAGACTTTCTTTCATTGAAATGAACCAATTTGTCGTAACCATGAGACATCATAAGTATACCAAAAGCTATCCTTAGCAAGAGCATGGATGCATTAAATGCAAATGTATTGTAATGGATGCTTAAAAGTTTCTTCATTTTTTTTCTAATTGAAGGATATTCTAAATGTTAGTTAAATGTTACTTCCCAAAGGTACACTATTGTTCAATTCTGCTCATTTAGGAGTTATTTTTGATTGTTAAATTTTTGCAGTAATGACAGTTAAATCAACTGTATCGGTTTTTGTTCTTGTTATTTTTTCAATCATCCTGTCCCTCGAAGGTAATGGGCAGGTGAATCTTGCACTTTCAAAACGTAATTTGGGAATTGAAAAAGCCAGGTCACTTTTTGAAATAGGTCAATACGAAAATGCCCAACTTGTCATTGAAGGTATAATTCAGTTGCCAGGGGTAAATGGAATTCTTACCAAAAAGGACAACGAAGAATTACATTTCATGCATGTGGTATGTGGAGTAGTTAGGGGTGATTTTGCTTCTGTCCAAATGGCAAAACAGCTGATGCGGTCGGCAGAAACAAAATCGATTACCGTTCAACTGGCTTATTTTTTGGGGCAATATTATTTTGGTTTGTCTTTGTACACAGAAGCCATTGATTTTTTAGAAATGACTGATGTTTTGTTTCTTTCTAATGAGCAAAACGAAACTGTTCAATTTGAAAAGGGGGTTTCCTACTTTTCTCAGAAAAAATTCGACAATGCCAGTCCCTATTTTAAAAGTCTTCATCAGCTCAAGAACAGCATTTATCATGCTGATGTAACCTATTACCTTGGTTTTATTTCTTTTGCTGAAAAAAAATACAACGACGCATTAGACCTCTTTTTATCAATTAAAGATGAAACCAAGTACAAAAATGTGGTGCCTTTTTATCTTTCCTTCATTTATCATGAAAAAGCCAATTATGAACTTGCTTTGAACTATGGAGAGAACTACCTTAAAAGCGGTGATGCTCTTCATCAAAAAGAAATGCTTCAACTTTTGGCTTCCATTTATTTTAATAAAGGGAATTTTTCAAGAGTGGTGGACTTGTATGAAAGATCACAAAATAGCGGCGTGGTTTTAATATCAGTACAAAAATTTGAGTTAGGCACCGGATATTTTCAGCAAGCCTCTTTTTCCAAAGCAGTCAATCAATTAAAGCCTTTGTCAGTTTTAACGGATTCCATTGGAATGAATTCCATGTTTGTGTTGGCTCAAAGCTATTTGGGATTAGATCAGAAAAACAATGCCAGAAGCTCATTTGCTTATTGCATTTCAGGAAAAATAGCAGAACCCAAAAGAGAGGTGGCTGTTTTTTACCACTCAAAATTATCCTTTGAACTTGGATTCGATGATCAGGCCATGCTGGGATTAGGTGGTTTTATTGCCACTTATGCTTCATCTAAATATGTTTCTGAGGCCAAAGAAATCATGTTGGCCCATTATGCAAAAACAAATAATTTCAAAAAAGCAATCGAGTTTTTAAATTCGTCTTCATTGTCTGGTGGTGCCAACGCAGCCATTTTATCAAGAATTTATTTTGGAAGGGGTATGGAGTTGATCAATGATCTTCAATATGCCCAAGCTGATGCCATGATGGCGGAGGTAGCAAAACAACGAGACAAAGTATTTGCTGCACCAGCAATCTTTTGGAGAGCGGAATTGGCTTTCCGTTCAGAGAATTATGATTTAGCCATCAGCTATTTTTCAGACTACCTGTCTTCCAATCCAACAAGTGTAGGTGAAGCAAATCCGGTAAATGCGATGTACAGTTTAGGATATGCTTATTTTGAAAAAGAGGATTACAAAAAAGCACAATCTTTTTTTGAAAAAACCACTGGGTATCCATCAGGAGTTAATGCGGGTGTTAAAAGAGAATCACAGTTGCTCACGGCGGATTGTTATTTTATGCAAAATAATATTGCCAAAGCAAAGTCGATTTACACCTCTGTTTACCATTCTGGTGGCGAGGGCGCAGATTATGCCTTGTTTCAGTTGTCTCAAATTGAAGGGATAAAGTCGCCTTCATCAAAAATAAACTTACTTAAAGAGGCAGAGAGGAAATTCCCCAATTCTGATTATACAGCCCTGATTTATATGGAATTGGCTGATACTTATTTATCAGAGGAATCCTATGAAGATGCCATACCTTATTTGCAGCGAATTCCTCAAATGGTTGACAAATCCGATGAAATGGTCCCTGATGCAGCACTCAAATTGGGGATTGCTTTTTATAATCTTGGACAACAAGAGAAAGCCCTTGACAAATTCAGGGAATTGATTTCAGCTTATCCCAGTTCTCAGCAGGCAGCCGAAGCCTTAGAAAGTGCCAAGACGTTGTATATTGAACAAGGGCAAATTAATGGGTATGAAGAGTTCTTGAAAGCCAGTGGAAGATCATTGGCCACCGTGCAAAAAGATTCATTACTCTTTCAGTATGTACAAACCACCTATGCAAACGGAGAAG
>JBFYPP010000099.1:0-7179 GCA_041303255.1 Chitinophagia bacterium
CTTGATTGTATATTCTGGGATTGCCTTTGTGCTGAACGCTACTTGCACCTGAAGCCTTTGCTTTTAAGGACTCTGTTGCGGTAATTTTAATGCTTGAAGCCCCCGTTGCAACAACATCTGCTTCTGCAACCATAAGTTCTAAGCCCTTAAAACTACTTGCACCCGTACATACAAGGGACATTTTCTGAGCCTTACCACTTATTTTGGTATCTGAAGCACCTGAGAGGTTTGCTTTAAGTTCATCACAAACTACTTTTCCAGAAAAATCGCTTGCCCCTGAAAGGTTGAGAGATAAAGTAGTCGACTTAATTTCATCAACTACAATTAGATTAACGGCTCCGGAAGCAACTAAACTATTCAAGATGGGCGCTGTGATATAGACTTTAAATTCCCTTTCACTACCCCACCATTTGAAACCATTGTCATCCAGGGAAACATACAGAGTACCCCCAGTAACTTTGGTAACTATTCTGTCTCTTGCAGCAGTAGTATTGGCACTCACTGCAACTTGCATATCCGGATCTGTTGAATAATAAACCTTAAATGGTCCTCTTACAACCACAGATTGAAAATCTGCCAAATCTCTTAAAACAATATTCTCGTCATTAAAAATCACTTTTTCTTGTCCAATTACTTGCAGGGAAAAAAACAAAAGGAATAAACTCAAAAATCTACGCATTTTAATCTTTTTTGGTTTTATGCTTATAGTACGAACGTTCAAAGAATAAGTTACAATATTTAAACTCCAGTTATCCAACTAAAAACTATTTACCTAACTTTACATTGTTCCGGGGTGCTTTGGTGAAAATCAAGGCTGAGATCAAACCCGTAGAACCTGATCAGGATAATGCCTGCGCAGGGAAGGACGAATCTGCTATTCCATCCTTTCCTGTTTTTGTAACCCTGTCTGATAAAATCAGACAACAAAAAAACAAAAACGGAATGAAAAAGTACTTATTAACTGTAGTATTGTTTGTGCTTTGCACAGCCTCTTTTTCTCAAAACAACCAAAAAGTAGAAAAAGAACCATCTACCCTGATCTTAGAAAAAGATTCAATGAAGAGTAAGCTCATGCAACCTATTGAGATATGGGCAGTAAGGGCAGAAAAAAATTACCCCTTTGCACAAAATCTGATTTTGAAGAGAGGGATTGAAAAAAACAACCTGGGTCAAGATATCCCATTTTTACTCAACCAAATTCCAGGTGCTGTAGTCAATTCCGATGCCGGAAATGGTGTTGGCTATACAGGTATCAGAATAAGAGGAACTGATGCAAGTAGAATCAATTTTACACTAAATGGGATAGCCTATAATGATGCAGAATCACAAGGCGTATTTTTGGTAAATCTTCCAGACTTTTTATCTTCTACCAATAGCATACAAGTACAAAGAGGTGTTGGTACTAGCTCTAATGGCACTGGTGCTTTTGGTGCTACTGTAAACCTAATGACCAACGAAGTACAAGAAAAAGCGTATGCAACCTTAAGCAACAGCGTCGGAACATTCAATACAATGAAAAATACATTCAAAGTAGGAACAGGACTATTGAATGGCAGATATACCATAGATGCTCGTCTATCCAAAATTTCCAGCGATGGTTATGTAGACAGAGCAAGTAGTCAATTGCAGTCGTTTTACCTATCTGCAGCAAGCATAAATGAAAATTCTTCTTTAAGGTTAAATATATTTTCAGGAAAAGAAAAAACCTATCAATCCTGGTACGGCATCACAGAAGAACAATTTAAAAATGATAGAACTTTTAATAGTGCTGGAACAGAAAGACCAGGTTTGCCGTACGACAATGAAACTGACAATTACTCCCAAACCCATTACCAGCTTTTTTACAATAAAAAAATAAATAAACAGTGGAGCTTTAATGGTGCGGCTTTCGCTACAACGGGAAATGGATACTACGAGCAATACAAAGCTGGACAAACTTTTGAAAGTTATGGTCTACCCAATTATGAATTAAGTGGGAATGAGATTAAAGAAACAGATTTAGTGAGACAATTATGGCTAGACAATCTGTATGCGGGAACCAATTTTAGTTTTCAGCGCAAAACCAAAAACAATGAAATAATCTTGGGTGGAGGAAACAGCATGTATAATGGAAATCATTTTGGAAAAATAATATGGGCAAACAAAGGAATTGAAAAAGATTACAGATGGTATGATTTGGATGCAAAAAAACAAGAACAACATTTATTTGCCAAGTGGTTACATAAGTACGGTGACTTTCATGTGTTTGGGGATCTACAAGCTAGGAATGTAAATTACAATATAGAAGGATTTAGAAATAATCCCGGTTTAGAAATAAACAAAAATTGGCTGTTTCTTAATCCAAAACTGGGACTACGTTATAGCAAAAACAACAACAGTCTTTTCCTATCCTATGCACTAGCCAATAAAGAACCCAATAGAGATGATTTTGAAGCTGGTACAACAGAAATACCCAAACACGAAACCCTAAATGATATTGAATTTGGTTTTGAAAGAAATACCCAAAAACTAAGACTTGCCACCACCCTGTATTATATGCATTATAAAAACCAATTGGTGTTAACAGGGAAAATCAATGATGTAGGAGCATATACAAGAACGAATATACCAACAAGTTATAGAGCTGGAATAGAAATTGAAACCAGCTATATAGTTAATGCACAGTTACAAGTGAATAACAACATCTCATTAAGTAGCAACAAAGTAAAAAACTATACAGAGTATTTCGATGATTACGATGCAGGTGGACAAAAAACAAATTTTTACAGCACCTCAAACATTGCCTTTTCACCTTCAATTGTTGAAAATGCAAGCATCAGCTATAAGCCATTTCCAGGAACTGAATTTAGGATAAACAGTAAATATGTAAGCAGACAATACCTGGATAATACATCTAGAAAAGACAGAAGTCTAGATCCTTTCTTCGCTCAAGACCTTTTAATTAATCAACTGTTTAAAGTGAAAAAATTAGACTCAATTGAACTGCTCTTTCAAATGAACAATATCTGGAATTCACTTTATGCCCCAAATGGTTATACTTTTTCTTACCTGCTCAACGGTGAAATTTCCAGAAATAACTTTTATTACCCTATGGCCGAAAGAAATTTCATGTTGGGTTTAAATATTAATTTCTAATCAACTTAAAATGACAAATAATATAATCCCCTAATAAATTAGCAGTGCACAACAGATGAGACTCGATCTTATTGTATGTTGCTTACTAAATTATTGGGTATGCAAAAAATTTGGGGTGTAGTTGTTATTGTATTCATTCTATTTGAAAGTTGCTCTCCATCCAATAAAATAACGTACTCATGGTCCAACAATGATTTTAAAGCAGGAAAACCGTTTAAAAAAATATTCCTTGCGGCATTGGTAAATAACCCGCATGTTAGAACACATTTAGAAGAAGACATGTGGTTAACTGCAAAAGCCAATGGCTTTGATACCGAAAGAAGTTGGGATTATTTTCCACCTTCCTTTTCAAAACCGAATCCGCCAACCAGGGAGTTGATGATGGAAAAAATTAAAAATCTGGGTTGTGATCTCATTTTTACAATCACGCTAACCGATAAAAAAAGTGAAACGAGGTATGTGCCAAGAAACCTTGGCTACTATGGACCCTATTCGGGATATGGACTTCAATTTCGGGGTTTTTATTCTTATTGGTATCCTTATGCCTATGATCCAGGATATTACGTAACAGACAAAACTTATTTCATGGAGGGGAACCTCTTTGATGCAGAAACAGAAACACTAATATGGTCTGTCCAAACAAAAACAATCAATCCAGGATCGATCGAAAAATTCAGTAAAGCGTTAATTGAATCGATGTTAAAGCGATCGATGGAAGACCTTCGAAACCTTCAAATTAGGAGCAGAAATTAAACACCAAAATTATCCTGCCACGCCAACATTCCCCCTATTACATTCGTAAGGTTGGTAAAACCAAGTGTTTCCAAAATTAATGCAGCCTGTCCACTTCGATTACCACTTCTACAATACAAAAACACTTCTTCGTCTTTCAAGTGATCAATAGCAGCAGTTTCACCCATTCGAATTTCTCCAAGTGGAAGAAGAATTCCACCTATGTTAAATTCATCATGCTCAAAGGTTTCACGAACATCAATCAGATGAAGTTGCTCGCCAGTCTTTAACTTGTCATTTAATTCTGAAACCTGTATTGTTTTCATTGTACAAATTTAATTAATTGTGGGGATTGTCAATTTCCTAGTCGAACTGAATCTGATTTACTTTCGGGTTTAATTGCACTTACTTTTATGTCCATCAATTGACCAGGACGAATCATGTTTATATTTTGCTGTTCATCAAATGGATTGGGATTTTGCCAGTAGATAAACCCTAGCGTAGTATCAACAAGACCATCATCCAATAAAATCACTCCTGATGTGATTCCATTAAGCTCCAGTACCAACCTGGCCTCAGGGTAGGTTAACCCAAACAAATCGGGTACAGGAACAGAAGAACCTCCCAATCCTGAGCCAATCAAAAGATCAATTCGAGAGCCCATTTGTATTGGAGACCCCGGTTTTATTGAAACACCTGCTGTAAGCTGATCTTTTACTGCATTCTTAGCAAGATCAGGGATGAATGTGGTATCCCCCATTTTTAGTCCCAATGACCTTAATTCCAACAATGCATTTCGAAAACTCATGCCAATTAAATTGGGCATGGCAATTGTAGGAGGAACAGTACAATTAATGGTAAGATAGATAACACGATTTACTTTAACAGTTGCTTCAGGTTCTGGAAATTGTTTGATGATTGAATTGGGTGCAAGGCTATCTACATAAATTGAATCTTGAATAACAACATCGAATCCCTTACTTTCTAAATCATCAAGCACTTCAACATAGTTTTTCCCCTTTACTTCAGGAACAGTGAGGTATTCACCATGATTGGTAATCATATTCAACATAAGGAGAAAAACAGATAAAATAAATAGTGTCATCCCAAATCCGATGAGTATGTTTTGCCAAAGCGGTCGTTTTGTAATGAAATCAAAATTCATCTCACTATTTTTTTGCTGTGTAAATTGCTTCATCAATCAGCATGCTATAGAAATCCGTTAGGCTAACCCCCATAGCTGCAACTTGCTGAGGCACAATACTCGCCGCACTTTGACCGGGTACAGTATTGATCTCCAATAAATACGGCATTTGGTCAAGCTCATTGTAAATAAAATCCATTCTAACAACACCCCTACAATTAAACACAGCATAAATTCCAGAAGCTGCGCTTCGCACTTTGTCTGCTGTATCCTGACTACATTCTGCAGGTGTTATTTCCTTGGACTTCCCTTGGTATTTCGCTTCGAAATCAAAGAATTCGTTTTCTGTAATAATTTCAGTAAAAGGCAAAGTAATAATGCGTCCTTTTGATCTAAAAACACCAATGGTAAATTCTCTACCTGCAATATATTCTTCAATCAATACCTGATCATCTTCTTTGAATGCCTTTTCAATTGCCGCATCAAGTTCTTCAATAACATTTACTTTACTCATGCCAATACTGGAGCCCCCATTGTTGGGTTTAACAAATACAGGAAAATTTATGCCCATGTGACGGGGTGAGCCAAGCACATAGGTTGATTTGAATAAATGAAAAGATTTTGCAACATGAAATCCTGAAGCACCGGCAACAGCAACAGTATATCGTTTATTAAAAGTGATTGCGGATGTTGTTGCATCGCATGAGGTGTAGGGTATGTTTAGAAGATCAAAATACCCTTGTAGTTTACCGTCTTCTCCGGGTGTACCATGAATACCAATAAAAACAGCATCGAATTTGATGACCACCCCATTGATGATCAATGTAAAATCATCTCGCTTTACTGCTATTTTTTCACCACTCGGTGAAAGGTAAAACCATTCTCCTGGAGTAATATCAATCTTGTATACCTCGTATTTCGAAGTATCTATATTTTTCTCAATGGTGATTGCACTTTTGTACGAAATAATGGCCTCTGAAGAATAACCACCAGTAACAAATGCGATAACGGGCTTGTTCATGAAAACTTTTTGAATGAGTATTGAAATTAAAAATATACAAAAAAGGTGAGGCCCGTTGGGGTATCCTCACCTTTTTAACAACTATATATGGATAGTTTATAAATGCAGCTTTTCTTTCTTTTGTAATAATTCTTCAATGGTTTCCTTGTACAGATCGTCAGGTACGCAGCAATCAACTGGACAAACAGCGGCACACTGTGGTTCTTCATGAAAACCCTGACATTCAGTGCATTTATTGGGCGTTATGTAGTAAGTATCATTGCTGATTGGCGAATTCTTTGCAGCCGCATCAACAACCGCTCCATCCATAAGGGTGAATACCCCTTTTACAGAAGTGCCATCGGTGACAGCCCATTCTACTCCACCTTCATAAATGGCGTTATTGGGGCATTCAGGTTCGCAAGCTCCGCAATTGATACATTCATCTGTAATTTTAATTGCCATAATATAAATATTTTTTAAGGTTGAATTAGGGTTTATTTTTGTTCTGAAAATCTTTGATAAAGATAAATCAATGATCTGAAAATTTGAAAATGAATTTACGCACAAGAATCTTCGTACTTCAAGCAATAGGAGCCTACCTGAAAACGGATGTTCTCGCTTATGATGAGGCAGTTTTGAGGGCATCCAGGGAAAACAAATGGTTTACTCCAGACTATATTAAAGTTGCAGGAAAAGCGATTGCTGAAAACATGCTAAATAAAGCAACTTTGGAATCGATTGCAGAGCAATACAATATCTCAGATCACCCCACCTCTACCAAAACAGTAGGCTTGGTTATGGCTGGCAATATTCCGTATGTGGGGGTTCAAGACTTGGTCTGCACCTTCCTAGCTGGGCATAAATCCAGAATCAAACCCTCTTCAAAAGACAGCATCCTATTGAGCCACCTCCTTGAAGTGATGGTTACAATGGAACCCGAGGTAGCGGAATGGATAAAGATTCAAGATATGCTCAAAGATTGTGATGCCTATATTGCAACTGGGAGCAACAACAGTGCCCGGTATTTTGAATTCTACTTTAGTAAATATCCGCACATCATTAGGAAAAACAGGACGTCCATTGCCCTTCTAGATGGAAATGAGACCGCAGAAGAGCTGGAACATTTGGCAGATGATGTACAAATGTATTTTGGACTGGGATGCAG
>JBFYPP010000100.1:0-7153 GCA_041303255.1 Chitinophagia bacterium
ACAAGAACTCGTATTTTACATTGATCCTATCAATGGACAGGTGTATACCCATAAAGACGTGGAGAATTACTTAAAAAAAATCAACTACAGTTCGTACTCAATTAAATTAGAGACAAATACCTCTGCTGCATTTATCAAAAAATGGTTATTAGAACTTGCAAAAAGTGAAAAAGAAAACGGTTTTCTATTCAAAGAAAAAGAATTGATCAGAATTGCAAGAATGATGGAAGGTGAATAAAGAAATCTTCAGCAAAATCACAGGATTTCGCCTACAAAATCATCAAATTGGTAACTCATTAAAGGAAAAATCAACTTATTTTCGTTAGTATGAAGAAATCTATCGTTGCTGCCTGTTTTTTGCTCTTTGCCATATCATGTAAGGAAAAGAAAACCTCCCAAAGAACTACTGAATCTGGAAAAATGGGACCACTCAATGTTGAGGCCTTGGTAGTAAAACCCTCATCGGTTTCAGAAGTAATTGAGGTTGCAGGGAATATACTCCCCTTTGAACTTACAGAAATTAGACCTGAAATATCAGGCAGGATTGTTTCGATCAATTTTAAAGAAGGATCTTTTGTGCAAAAAAACAGCCTGTTGGCAAAATTATTCGACCAAGACCTACAAGCACAATTGAATAAATTAAAGGTTCAGCTTCAAATAGCAGAAAAAACAGAAGAAAGAGAACAAGAACTACTTAAAATTAGCGGTATAAGTCAGCAAGACTATGACCTGAGTCTGTTGCAAGTCAACAACATTAAAGCAGACATGGAGCTGATAAAAGTAAATATTGGCAAAACTGAAATCAATGCCCCTTACAGCGGAAGAATTGGACTCAGAAATATCAGTTTAGGTGCTTATGTAACTCCTGCCTCACTAATTACTTCAATTAGCCAGGTTGATATGAAAAAGCTCAGTTTTAGTGTCCCAGAAAAATACAGTTCAGACATAAAAGCTGGAATGAAAGTTATTTTTAACATTGAAGGGAGTGAATCCACCTATACTGCTACTGTTTTAGCCTCTGAAACCATTATCGAATCGCAGACAAGGAATTTGAAAATATTAGCAACCATAACCGATCAAAAAAATAATTTGGTACCCGGTTCATTTGCCAAAGTTCAACTAACGCTTGGGGAAAATCAATCTGCTATCAATATCCCTTCTCAAGCAATCATTCCTAGTGCAAGAACCAAACAAGTTGTAATTTATAAAAATGGTAGTCCCGCTTTCGTAAATATTACCACTGGAATCAGGACTGCCGATAATGTACAGGTAAAAACTGGTTTAGCTGTTGGAGATACGGTGATCACTACCGGATTACTCTTCATCAGAAAAGATTCCAAATTGAAACTGAACAAAATACAATAGTTATTTCAAAATCAACTTGAATGAATCTTTCAGAACTCAGTATAAAAAGACCAGTATTTGCAGTTGTCTGTAGTATCGTTATCATCATTTTTGGTGCCATTGGATTCAGCTTCCTTGGCGTTCGAGAATACCCAGCCATTGACCCTCCTGTTGTAAATGTGAGGGCCAGCTATGTTGGTGCCAATGCTGAAATTATTGAACAACAGTTAACTGAACCGCTTGAAAAAGCTGTTAATGGTGTAGAAGGTGTAAAAAACATCACTTCCTCAAGCTCACAAGGTAGTTGCAATATCAATGTTGAATTTGAACTTGGTGTTGATTTGGAAAGAGCAGCAAATGACGTTAGAGAGAAAGTATCCCAAGTAACCGGACAATTGCCTCAAGACATTGATGCCCCTCCAACAGTATCAAAACAAGATTCAGATTCTGAGCCCATTATTTATATGCAAATGCAGAGCAGCAGAAGAACCATGCTGGAACTCTCTGATTTGGCCGAAAATATTGTTCAAGAAAGAATGCAAACCATTCCTGGCGTTAGTGGTGTTAGTGTGTTTGGCCAAAGACCAGCCATGAGGATTTGGTTTGACCCAGTTAGGTTATCTGCATACAAATTGACTATCCAAGATGTTAAAGCAGCATTGGATAGGGAGAACGTTGAATTACCAGGTGGAAAAGTAAGGGGTAATGCAACAGAAATGACTGTAAAGGCTTACGGTAAGCTTACCAGTGAAGAAGATTTCAACAATTTAATTATTAGGCAAACCAGCGGTAATGTCATTCGTTTGAGAGATGTAGGATACGCAATTTTAGGACCAGAAAACGAAGAATCATCAACCAGAAAAAACAATGTACGCTCTGTTAATCTTGCAGTGGTTGCTCAACCTGGATCAAACCAAGTTGCTATTGCTGATGAGCTCTACAAACGTCTTGAAACCATAAAAAAAGACCTTCCCAAAGACATCATTCTTGAAATAGGATTTGATAAAACTTTATTCGTAAGAAAAGCCATTAAAGAGGTAGAAGAAACCTTAATTATTGCTATCCTTCTAGTTGTAATTATCATTTACCTGTTCTTTAGAGAATGGTCCATTGCCTTCAGACCCCTGATCGATATTCCAGTGGCTTTAATTGGAGCCTTTTTTATTATGTATGTAGCAGGCTTCTCCATCAATGTACTTACCTTACTTTCATTGGTATTGGCAACTGGACTGGTAGTGGATGATGGAATAGTTGTAACAGAAAATATTTATAAAAAGATTGAGCAGGGAATGGACAAATGGCAAGCAGCCAGAGAAGGCTCCAAAGAGATCTACTTTGCCGTTATTTCCACTTCCCTAACCCTCGCTATTGTCTTCTTGCCCATTATCTTTCTTCAAGGATTTGTTGGCAGACTCTTTAGAGAATTTGGAATTGTAGTTGCTGGTGCGGTATTGATTTCTGCTTTCGTATCGCTCTCTCTAACACCGGTATTGAATATTTACTTAACGAAAAAAAATGTTCACAAACACTCTTGGTTTTATACTAAAACAGAGCCTTTTTTCAGAGGGATGGAATCTGGATACAAGAGACTGTTGGAGTCCTTCATGAGAAAAAGATGGCTTGCATTTGTAATTGTGGGTGTGTGTATTTCCATCATTTATTTTGTAGGCAAAGAACTTCCCACAGAACTAGCTCCTATGGAAGACAGAAACCGAATTCGTGCCAGTGTGGTAGCGCCAGAAGGTACCGATTTTGATTACATGGATAGGGTTGTTTACGATATTACACAGACTATGCTGGATTCAGTAGAGGAAAGAAATGTAGTACTTTCTTTTGCTCCCGGATTTGGTGGTTCAGGGGGTGGGAACAATGCTACGATCAGTATGGGACTGGTAGACGCTTCTGAAAGAAAAAAGAGTCAGAATGAGATTGCTCAACACTTGAATGGCATATTTAAAGACTTTACCAACGTACGTGTATTATTGATTCAGGAACAAACAATTTCAGTGGGACAAAGTGGAAGAGGTTCACTCCCTGTTCAATTTGTATTACAAAATTTGAATTTCGACAAATTGAAAGAAAAGGTCCCGCTCTTTATGGATGAAGTAGTGAAAAGTTCTGTGTTTCAAGGAAACGACGTCAATTTGAAATTCAATAAACCAGAATTACAAGTTACAATTGACCGCTTAAAAGCAAGTGAACTTGGAATTTCTATTTTGGATATTTCGAATACGCTTCAACTGGCATTAAGCGGAAGACGTTTTGGATATTTCATTAGAAACGGAAAACAATACCAGGTAATTGGTCAAGTAGATAGAAAAGACAGGGATGCCCCACTTGATCTAAAATCATTCTACCTGAGAAGCAGAGATGGAGAGTTAGTTCAATTGGATAATTTAGTTTCAATTGCAGAGGCCGCTAACCCGCCAACCATCTACCACTTCAACAGATTAAAAAGTGCAGTGATTTCAGCAGGACTAGCTCCAGGAAAAACAATCGGAGAAGGTATTGCAGAAATGAATAAAATTTCTGAAAAAGTATTGGATGAATCGTTTTCAACCAGTTTAAGTGGAACCTCTAGAGATTTCGCTGAAAGTTCTTCAAATACACAAAGTGCATTCTTATTGGCACTTGTCTTGATTTTCCTAATCCTTGCAGCGCAATTTGAAAGTTTTGTAGATCCTTTCATCATTATGATTACTGTACCTCTTGCCTTGGCAGGTGCTGTATTGAGCTTGTTCATTTTCGGACAATCCATCAATATTTTTTCTCAAATAGGAATCATTATGTTAATTGGTTTGGTAACAAAGAATGGTATTTTGATCGTAGAATTTGCCAATCAAAAAAGAGAACAAGGATTGCAAAAAATTCAATCTGTAGTTGAAGCCTCAGTTGCCAGGTTAAGACCGATCTTGATGACAACACTTGCAACTGCATTGGGTGCACTTCCTATTGCACTTGCAATAGGTTCAGCAGGTAAAAGTAGAATTCCTTTGGGAGTTGTAATTATTGGAGGTCTACTCTTCTCTCTGGTACTTACCCTTTTTGTAGTACCATCACTCTACGCTTATATTTCCAGAAAAAAAAGTACGTCGCATGAAATTTAAATTGGCTTTGTTAGGTCTACTTTTTATTGGGTTTGCAGATGCACAAGAAAATAAATTCTCATTGAGCGCATCAATAGATTTAGCAATCAAACAGAATCTACAGATTCAGATTGTTTCATCCGATTTAGAAATTGCTCAAATTAATAACAACTGGGGAAATGCAGGTGCTCTTCCCACTGTTGCTGCTAACGTTTCAAACACCGAAGCAATTACAAACATTGACCAAAAACTAGCAAATGGCAGCAGTATTCAACGAAATAATGTATCCAACAGCAGTATCAATTCAAACTTAAGTATAAGCTGGAGAATTTACAACGGTAAAAGAATAAAAGCAACAAAAGATAGGTTTGATGTTATTCAAAAAATGGGCGCAATTGCCTTAGACCAACAAATTGATCAAATCATTTTTGATGTTTCCAATATCTATCATAACCTAATCAGACTGAACAAACAAATCATTGCCACAAAAGCAATCATTGACCTATCTGAAGAAAGATATAAAATTGCTGAAACTCGATTTAATGTAGGCAGTGGTGCCAAGACCGATATGCTGCAAGCTGAAATTGATTTAAATGCGCAAAAAGTGAACTTGGAGAACATCACTACACAAGTTGCAGGTGCTGTTGCAAATATGAATGCATTGCTTAAGCGAAAATTTGATGAACCTTTTTTTGCGACAGAAGATACATTCGCACTACCAAACATTGAATTTGGCAAATTGGTCGCTCTATTAGAAAAGCAAAACTACCAATTGTTGATGGCGCAACAGGAAAGACAAAACATACTAAATGATAGGAAAATCATCAATTCACAACGTCTACCAGTATTGAGTCTGAACTCAAATACGATTTTAAATAAACAACGATCAACAGCAGGATTCTTTTTAACCAATCAAACTTTTGGTCCTAATATCGGATTAGGTTTAGGTGTGCCTATTTTCAATGGAAATGTAAACAAAACCCAATTAAAAGCAAATTCAATTCAAGAAAAAAGGCAA
Source organism: Chitinophagia bacterium (assembly GCA_041303255.1). Classification (GTDB taxonomy): domain Bacteria; phylum Bacteroidota; class Bacteroidia; order Chitinophagales; family Chitinophagaceae; genus Pollutibacter. The sequence goes on from JBFYPP010000100.1 coordinate 5,449, forward strand.
GACCTTCAGATAGAGCAATTAAAAATTGCTCTACAAAGAGATTTGCTCATCGCCTACCAAGATTATCAAAATGCAATAGCAATAACCAAAATAGAGGAAAACAATGTTAAACTTGCCGAAGAGAACAACATGATCTCAACGGAAAGATTTAGAAAACTAGTGAGCAATTCAATAGAATTAAGACAGGCCCAATTGAGTTTGATTGAAGCAGAAAACAGATACATCAATGCGCAATTCCTTGCTCAGGTAGCAGTAAACACCTTGCACTTTCTTACTGGAGAAATCAATAAAATCAAATAAACTACCTGCCAAGGTGTTTAGCCTTAAACCCCAAGGGCAGTAAGGCTGAAACAGAATCAAATTCGTACACGAGGCCTGATGTGCCGGTTAGAAGTATACGCATGGATTTACCAAACCTAGACTCAAACTCCAGCAGGGACTGCCTGCAAATACCGCAGGGGGCAATTGGAGCTGTGGTATCAACCTCATCACTTTCATAGGTAATTGCCATGGTGGATATGGAAAGGCCTGGTGCTACAGAAGATGCTGCAGCTAGTAATACACGCTCAGCACAAAGTCCAATTGGGTAAGAAGCGTTCTCTTGGTTAGTCCCAACTACAAAAGAACCATCACTCATAGAGGCAACAGCCGAAACCCTGAATTTTGAATAGGGAGCATAGGCAGATTTAGCAAGCAGTTTTGCCTTTCCAATTAAAGCAACGTCTTCGGATGACAATTCACTTATTGATTGGTATTTTTTGAATGTAATTTCAATTCTCCCTATTTCCATTGCCTACAATTTATTAACGAATGCTTTTAAATATTCTCGACCATCTTGGGCCATTCTGCCAACTGAACCAAATAAGAGTGGCTTTACCCACAATATGGTCTTCTGGAACAAATCCCCAAAATCTGGAATCCTGAGAATTATGGCGGTTGTCCCCCATCATCCAGAAATAATCCATTTTGAATGTATAGAAGGTTGTCTCCTTTCCATTGATAAACACCTTCCCATCAATTTCTTTCCAGTCGTTGTTCTCATATACTTGAATAACCCTTCTATAGAGGCTGATGTTTTTTGAATTTAATTCAATTTTTTCTCCTTTTTTAGGCACCCAAATTGGTCCAAAATTATCTTCACTCCATTTGAAATTGCTGGTATCGTAAGGATAGGTGTTACCAAACCCGCTTGTATTTAAATCTGGAACAACAGAGCCAGGAACAACGAATGAAAATGATTTTACTTGTGCCAATTGAGAAGGAGTTAGTGTTAACCTGTAGGTATTGGGACTATCCTGTAATTGCATCAGGTCTCTCTGATCCGGGTCATTAGGATCAATATTTAATTCATCTTTGATGAATTCATCTGAAAAAAAACCTTTCCCATCCAGTGTTACATAGTAAGGCATTTCAGAAGCTGGAGGGATAGGATTTTCTGTACCGCTTACGTAAAGAAATCCGTCTTTTAATAATAAGGTATCGCCTGCAATACCAACACAACGCTTGATGAAATTTTCACGTTTATCAACTGGACGAACTACAATATCATCCCTCTCAGCAAATAGCATTTCTCTGGTCCCACCCCTAGATTCATAAGCCCTCAAATAATCATAATAATTTACTTCCGACTGGTACTCCCGAATTACTGTATCCCCTACTGGATAATTAAAAACAACTACATCGTTTCTTTGAACGGGACTTCCCA
>JBFYPP010000101.1:0-7080 GCA_041303255.1 Chitinophagia bacterium
TCTTCAGGCCATGAAATCAATTGATACCACCTTACAAGATATACAACCCAAAAACTGCATTTTCAGAATTAACAGAGATGTTCGTTTCAGCGCAAATAAAAATCCGTATAAAACAAACTTTGGGGCTAGTTTTAGTAAAGGTGGAAAGAAAATATCTTGTGCGGGTTACTACTTTCATGTTGAACCCGGTGCATGTTTTATTGGAGGAGGTTATTGGATGCCAATGGCAGATGATTTAAATAAAATACGACAAGAAATTGATTACAATTTTGATGAGTTTAAAAAAATAATCAATGAAAAAAAATTCATCAAGTCATTTAGGGAATTAGACACGAAAGAAAAGCTGGTGAGACCACCAAAAGGATATGAGAAGGACAACTCCGCGTTGGAATATCTTAAATTAAAAAGTTTTATTGTAATGGCGAGTTTAGAAGATGATGAATTACTGGATAGGCATTTAGCCCAAAAAGTGATTTCCCATTTTCAATCCATGAAACCCCTTGTCGATTTTTTAAACAAAGCGATAGATGCTTAAAGGTTATTCTTCACTATCTACAATAGTGCCATAATCAATGAGCAACTCTTCGCCAGCAGCAATATCCCGAACCGCTTCAAAAAATTCTCCATCATTTATGGAAATGAGATTGGGTTGGTCGGCATGATTAAGATAGACCGCAAGATCAAACATTTTGAATCCATACTCCGGGATGTAATAATGCGTCTCATTGAATAGACAATGGTTCTCCACTAAATCTCTTGCATGTTTTGGTAAAGCATCCACCTCTTCCTTTGAGACCTCAATCCATTCGCTTTCATGTTCAGAAAATATTTTACGCTCTCCTTTCTTAATATCTTGAATTGCAAATACGCCAATACCATGTAAACCAGAAGGTTTTAAAATTGCAAAAGTTTGGTGGTGGAGTTCATGTAAAAGCTTTTCTTTTTTCATATCGATTAATTATTCAATAACCTTCCATCGTGATATTCCTTGTGTATACCCTTTTACCATATAATTGTATCTTGGAGAACCCTTGCCGTTTTCATATGCTCCGCGTTTGGTGTAGATAGCAATTGCACCACCATTTGTTAACGAAATCACTTGTGCGGGTGGTGGAATAACTTTAATCAATGCAACATCCATCGGATTTAAGTTTAGATTATTGACATCCACTTGAAATTCGTTGATAAAGAAATTTACCGGCTCTCCTCGCCAGGTAACAGTTGAAGTAATGCCATTTGATCTGATGAATAAGCCAGCAACTTTTGTTCGCAAAAATGTCAATATGTTATTTGATCGCATCAATTCATTATCATCCAATGCGTCATAGGTTTTAGCATCGGGGAAACTCTTAAATAATCCGGAAACAAAATCATCCTCAAATTTTTCAGCATTTGATTTCCCTTTTACTACAACCTCATCCAATACAACTGCGTCAGGATAGGGATCTTCAAATTCAAAAACATAAGATGCAGTATCTTTTATGTCATTTAAAGCTGTAATCTCTTTTTGAATGCCTACGAACATCGTAGTAGAATGAAAAGGCGTAAATAGAGAATCAAGTGCTGTCTCTAAATTAATCCAATATACACCCCTGCCTTTTCCAGGATCAAAAAGCAATTGGGCAGAGTCGCCAAAAACAATTGCAGGAATATCAAAATTTCCCTGATCATCTACATTCACATAATCATTGTGCAAAATAGAGGATTGTCCCAATAAAGTATAACGCATTTCTTTGCCTTTCATTTTTGGCAATTCAAAAACCGCAAGCGTATCTTTTTTTTTGGTTTTATAATTGTATGCTGTTTTTATCTTAACGTTTCGAACGTTTCCTTTGATTTCTAAAAACTGTTCTGTAGCCATGAAATTAAATGCATAGTTTCCAACAGGTAGACTATCCGATATCACCAAAGACCCTTCTGCCAGACCATTTAATATTGGATACCGCAACTTCCATCGCCTACCACTTTCAATATGATCTACCCAAACATGTAGACTAGCTGCAGCATATCCTTTACCAATTAAATTACCATTCCAATTAAATTCTAGTGTATCGCCTGCGCTGAATTTTTTTGCATTCAGCACTACGGGAATTGAATCTGAGGCAAATAAGCCTTCAGTAATCATTAGTAACAAAAAAAAGGAAATACACTTTTGCATACAATGCACTAGTTAAGTAAACAAAGTTAGTGGTTCCCCCTATTGATTTGTGATTAACCCTCCATAAAATAATGCATTTAAAAATAGTTTGTTGGTGCTGTACCAAGTACCTCTAAAATTAGGCTCATCACCAAACAAGATTACTCTTCCTGCACCTTCACCACCCACTAATATAGAAGGACCATTCTTTAATTTGTTTAATGTAGTTGAATGAACATAACCCCCAACTACTGGATCTGAAGTATATTGGGCCACTGTATTATAAGGACTCGCACTTTTTTGGAAAAAAGTTAATCCATTCTTATAAACTGAAAGTTTTCTGTGCTGAAAACCATAACCAATAGGATGTGTGGTATCCAAATCTACTTTGAAGATAGATCCACCCAAAGACTTTGCCCCTTCAATTTCAACCGCCCTGTCATAATCTTGTCTTATGCTATTCATTGAAGAATCAATCAACAACCTGTGTTTTGTAAACCCATTTCTTATTGCCCATTCCGCACCACTCTTGATGGTGATTAACGTATTCCCACTCTGTACCCAAGCCTTGATTTTATCTACACTGTTTTTATCAAGGAGGTTATACATCCCAGAAACAATCACCATTGTATTGTATCGTGTTAAATCTAGTCTGCTAAAATTTAAAATATCCACTTTGGTAATTGGCATTCCTAAACGCTGATCTAATAAATGCCAAACCTCTCCAGCTTCTCCAGCTACCACTCCTGTTCCAATCAACATGACCGCCTCTGGCTTCTTTAAAGTCCTTACATAATTGCTTCCAAGATCAACTCCAGACAAGTTAAATCCAGTAGGAACAGCATGCACAGTAATATTTGAAACAGTTGCTGCTTTTTGAACAGCAGTGTACAACTCATCACTATTCAATCGCTGTTGCTGTACACCAATTACCAAACTTCCATAACCAAACTTCTTCTCTTTGCCATTCACCATTGTAGAAAAAGGACGTGTTGCCGTTTGTACAATAACCTGCTGCTTTTGCAAAGCATATATAAATTGATGCGTGTTGTAATCTGCATTGTCTATTAAATAAGCATAACCGCTTTTTTGGAAATCTGTTTTGATTTCCGGCAATGACCCAGTGATTTTATTTCCCAAAGGCATAGCCGTCTTCACTTCATTGAAAGGAAGTCCATATGCATGAATCAAACTCCATGTAGATGCATCGTAAAATGAACTGTCTTTAAAATTAATTTGATTCTCAAAAATAGTCCGCACCATAATGTGGTTTTCCTGCGCTACTGGAACATAGTATTTATTGGTGTTAGGCATTGGGTATACATCTACACGGTGCAACAACAGTAGATCAACAAACGCTTTGGTCCTGTTATAGTCATTGTCATCTTCAAAAACATATCCTTTTACAACAGCCACATCAGCTTGCTTTTTTGCCACTTCAAAAAACTGTTTTCTCATTTCAAGTAACATGGACTTCTCTGCATTTGAAGCTCGAACTGTTGCCAAAGATGCAGTGAACTGATTGCGGATGGTGAATGCAAACGTAATGGGGATAGTAGTTGTTTCTTGAAGGTGACCGCGACTACTTGCTTGCTCAAACAAGAAACCTGCTCCTCCGTAAAAATTAATATAACTGCTGCCATAACCCGGATACAATTTATCAAAGGCCTCTTTGGTGAAATACATCGAACCAATTCCATTCACTGCCTTTGAAAAATATTCTGCATATTTCGGATAGACTTTTTTATAGAGATAATCAGGCACCACTGGATTGTTACTTGCTTCTTCACCTGGATCAAAATAAAAACTGGAGTTGGTTCCCATCTCATGATGATCCGTTTGTACATAAGGTCTCCATTTGTGAAAGAAATTTACCCTGTTCCTTGTTTCTGGAAATGTTCCTAGGAACCAATCCCTGTTCAAATCAAACCAATAGTGGTTGGTCCTGCCCCCAGGCCAAATTTCGTTGTGCTCTCTGTCGTTCGCATCTGCAACAGGAGGAAATGCTTTGTGCATATTCGCCCAATTGGTATGGCGATCTCTGCCATCCGGATTGATCACCGGATCCAACAAAATGACCATATCGCGCATCCAGCGTTCCGCTTCTTCAGACTCCGATGCAGTAATATAATAAGCAGTAAGCATGGCCGCTTCACTAGAAGAAGGCTCGTTACCATGTACATTATATCCCAAATGAATCACCAAAGGCACCTTCTCAGTTGCTCCCTGTTTTTGTCCGGCTAAATGCTGCTGACGAATTTGCTCCAGGTTTTTTTGGTTATCCGCAGACGTAAACACGCCCACAATCTGCTCCCTGTTTTCGAATGTTCTGCCAATCACTTCCACACTCACCCTATCAGACAACCTATCCAACTCCTTGAAATATTCTACAATCTTATCGTGCCTGGTATGTTGCTCACCAATTGCATAACCCAAGAATTGCTGTGGAGTAGGTATGGCCGGATTGAACTTGCCATTGTTGGGATAGAAATACGTTTCCTGAGAAAAAGCGGATAGTCCTACTAACAAGAATAAACATCCAATAACTAAGTTCCTAAACATGGTGAGCATTTTAATATTTTACCTAAAATAGCAATAAATATGGTTATATCCACCATAAATCGAATGCAATTGGTGAAATTTAAATCCGCATTTAATGCGGTGATTATTTAATATATTCGCAGAAATAGAATAAATGTCAAGCTACATATACGATCAACATGGCTGGCCGACTGTCACCTGGGACTTTACAACTGTGAACGCGGTACTTGCAGAGGCAACCAAAGAGCAGCAAAAACTGAAGCAGAAAATTGAAATACTACCTGAATTTTTAAGAAGGGAAGCCAACACCTATATGCTTACAGAGGAGTTTATGGGCAATTTTGAATTGGCAGATCTAGAATTGAAAAAGGAGGAAGTGCTCAGTTTTTTTGCTCAGAAAACCGGGACAGACCTTCAACATGCCGCGAAATACAGTGAACAAGTCGCCAATTGGAGTGATTTACTTTGGGATGCTAATCAGCATGCTATAGCCCCTTTAACTGAAGAAAGATTATTTGAATGGCACAATGCTCTTTTCCCCACAGGTAGAAGTGGCGCTTACCGAATACAGGTAGGTGCCTGGAGAAACAATCCAATTGATCGTCCCTTAGAAGTTTTTTGGGGAGTGCCCCCACATGAAAAAGTTATGTTTGAAGCTCCTCCTTCAGAGGGTCTATCAAAAGACATGCATAAATACCTGAGCTGGTTCAATACTAAATTTCAGGTTGATCCATTGATTAAAGCCGGAATCGCTCACCTTGGTTTTGTAACCATCCATCCATTTGATGATGGGAATGGAAGATTAACAAGATTGATTACTTCACTACAATTGGCAAGAGCCACAGAAAGTAAAATTTGTCTATACAGTTTAAGCGCACAGCTAAGAAAAGAAAAAACAAGTTATTATCAAATGTTGGAACAAACCCAGAAAGGAACATTGGATATTACCGAATGGCTAATCTGGTTTTTAAAGACGATCAAAAAAGCCATTAATAATGCGGATAAGCCGCTGGCGCTCACGTTCAAAAAAGCACGTTTCTGGGAAAAACAAATTGGATTGTCTTTCAATAACCGTCAAATCAAAATGATCAACAGGTTAATTGAAGGCTTACCCGTTAATCTAAATACTTCTGTTTGGGGCAACCTATGCGAATGCTCTCAGGATACCGGGCTTAGAGATATACAAGACCTATTAAATAAAAAGGTTTTGGTAAATGGACTCGGCGGTGGAAGAAGCACACATTATATCTTGAGAGAACATAAATAAGCTCTATTGGTTGACGACCTGCTTGATGTGATGCAAATTTTTGTACGTCAGTGTGTCCTCAGTCAATGAATTGATAGTTGTTATTTCGATTTTTTTTGTCTTTATCCGCCTATACATCAGCCAGTGGACACATATCCACTTTTACAAAAAACAAACATCTTCTCCACCAACTCAAAAAACTAATCCTCCATTTTAATATCGAATACATGTGTGTATGTTCCATCCTCATTTCTAGTAGTCGTTACTTCACCTCTAACCCCTTTATACTTGCCTGTACCACCAACAACAGCATTTTTTTGGGGAATTCCTAACTTCATTACCTGCTCGCCTTTATGATAAGTGCTTCCACCTGGAACAACAATTTTATTTTCATCTCCAAATTTAATAACCATCGTTCCAATACGATCTGTCATGTGAACAGTATTTGCTGAGTCACCATCTGCGATATCTACAGTTACCATCCAACCCAATACTTCACCAACGACTGTTCCCGCAGTATCCCTCAATACCGCCTCAAAAGCCATTCCGTCTCCATGACCATGGGCAGAATCTCCTAAATTGATATGCGTCAACATAGATTTACCCTGAATAAATGTCAAGGTCTGCCATGCCGAACTAGATTGATTTTGGCAACTAAGCAGAAAAAATGCAGCAGAAAAAATTACAAGAAATGATTTCATTTGATTAGATTAAATAAAATAGAGTAAATACTATTTTTAATAATATTGACTAATATATGTAATCTTTACAAGATAAAATTTAAGAATGTCTACCGACTACAACAAAATAGCAGATGAGTACAAGTATTCCAAATCGCTGCCTTGGCGAAAATACCTGGAAGCACATACCTTATTTAACATAGCAGGTGACATGAATGGCAAATCTGTGCTAGACCTTGCCTGTGGTGAGGGATTTTACACCCGTCTATATAAACTAAAAGGCGCCGCCGAAGTAGTGGGTATAGACCTTTCAGAGCAAATGATTGTATTGGCCAACGAAGCAGAAAAAGTTGATCCGTTGGGTATATCCTATTTTGTTGGAAATGCGCTGGACCTTGATCTAGGAAGACAATTTGATTTGATTTCAGCATCTTATTTGTTGAATTATTCTGAAAACGAATCCCAATTACAAACCA
>JBFYPP010000102.1:0-7019 GCA_041303255.1 Chitinophagia bacterium
ATTTTGGTTATGCTAGACGATGATGCAGAGCTGGAAAACAGCAATGCACTGCTTGCAATAGAAAAGGTATTCAAGGAAAATCCTGCAATTGCGATAGCCTCGTTCAAGGTAAAATATTATAGTACATTGGCGATGCAGGTCAACGCTTTTCCCCATAAAAAATTTACAGAGAAACAACACTTGCATCATTTTGAAACCTACTATTTTGCAGGTGGCGCCCATGCCATTAAGAAAGAGGCAATGAAAGCGGTTGGCGGATATCCTACCGATTTCTTTTATGGAATGGAAGAGTACGATTTGAGTTATAAACTATTATCAAAAGGCTTTAAAATCATCTATACCGACAGTATTGTAATGCTACACAAAGAATCTCCAGAAGGCAGATCGCCTCATAAAGAGAAAATGAAAATGTTATGGATAAACAAATCGAAAGTTGCCTGGAGATACCTACCCACCAAATACTTCCTTTCAACAACCCTCATGTGGTCGATTGAATACCTCATTAAATCTAAGTTTGATATTCTTGGTTTCTGTAAAGGCTGGAATACAGTATTCACAATAATTCCAAAGGAGAAAAGAAATCCTTTGTCATCTTCAACAATTACTTATTTGAAAAAATTAGAAGCGAGACTCTGGTATTGATTAACCCAGGTGTTTTATTTTCTCTAGAAATAAATTCAACCCCATTTGCTTCTTTTCATCAAGATTGTAAGAAATATTTTTCTTAAAATAAGTCTCAAGGTCCAGTCCCTCGTTATTCATTTCTGCAATAACCCTATCCAGATGATGAACACCAAAACCCACTGCGTCATTAAAACACGAAACCACAGTGGATTCCATTTTTAATTTACTAACCCAAGCAGCAAATACAAAAGGCAAACCTGTCATTTCAACCCATTTTCCAGCCAAATCAATTCTGTATTGGGTTTTACCGTTTAACCTTAGTGCACGATCTCCAATAATCAAAGAGGCCGTTTCTTCTCTAAAATCAAGTAGCTCCTCGTCATTATTTGCTGCCGTATAAATAACTTCTTTGCCGTAAAATTCCTTCATCAATATTTTACAAAGCATCACGGAGGTCCTGGATTGATAATCAAGTCTGATGGTCTTGACCTGTTCGATGGGCACATCACTGTAAAGACAAACGGATGCTACTTCGCCTATTGCTCCAATGCAATAATCAGAAGCCAGCTGATACATTGGAAGGTCAAGAAGAGCGGCTACAGGAATTAAGCCCAGATCAATGTGATCATTTTGTAAGGCCTTTACTAAGTTTGAAGGATAATCCAGGCTCAATTGGTGAGCAAATGGAAATAAGGAATGGCTAAGCCCATATAACAGAGGCTTTGTATTCAAATAACTCACCGCACCTATCCTAATTTCCCTTTCCAATGATATTCTTGTAAATTTGCTGCAAGTTACACCAATTGAATTCATCATGGAACTAAGTTCACTCACAGCCATTTCACCGATAGACGGCAGATACCGTGCACAAGTTGAAGGTCTATCTGCCTATTTTTCAGAATTTGCACTTATTCAATACCGATTAAGGGTGGAAACAGAATATTTCATTGCTTTATCCAAGCAAAAAATCTTCAAACTTGAGGGCACAAGCAGTAACAAACTCAAGAAATTATTTGAAAATTTCAGCCCGGAAACAGCACTTGAAATAAAGAATCTTGAGAAGGTAACCAACCACGACGTGAAAGCGCTTGAGTATTTCATGAAAAAAGAGTTAGATGTTTTGGGGTTGACTGAGCTCAAAGAATTTGTTCATTTTGGACTCACCTCCCAAGATGTAAACAACACTTCTGTCCCCTTACTATGGAAAGAGGCTTTGGAAAATGTATATTATCCTGCACTACTCAACCTTACTATACAGTTAAGACAACTTGCAAATACTTGGGCAAAAATTCCAATGTTGGCAAGAACACACGGACAACCCGCTTCGCCAACCAGACTGGGCAAAGAAATTATGGTGTTTGTTGAAAGAATGGAAAACCAAATACACCTCTTAGAACAGATTCCCTATTCCTGCAAATTTGGTGGTGCCACTGGTAATCTGAATGCCCATGCAGTAGCTTATCCAAAAATCAATTGGGTAGTGTTTGCCAATAAATTCTGTAACGACAGGCTTGGTTTGCAGCGCCAGCAGTACACTACACAGATTGAGCATTACGATTTACTGGCTGCGCATTTTGATGGACTAAAAAGAATCAATACTATTTTAATTGATTTTTGTAGGGACATATGGACTTACATTTCAATGGAATATTTCAGACAAAAGACAAAAGTTGGAGAGATTGGCTCTTCAGCCATGCCACACAAAGTCAATCCAATTGATTTTGAAAACGCAGAAGGAAACCTTGGCATTGCTAATGCTTTATTTGAACACCTCTCAGCTAAGCTACCTGTATCAAGGCTTCAGAGAGACCTCACTGATTCAACAGTATTGAGAAATATTGGAGTACCATTTGCACATACCATCATTTCCATCAATTCTATCAACAAAGGGTTAAGCAAACTGCTTCTCAATGAAGATGCCATTAAGGCTGATTTGGATAAGAACTGGGCTGTGGTGGCTGAGGCCATTCAAACGATATTAAGAAGAGAAAAATACCCTCAGCCTTATGAAGCTTTGAAAGAATTGACAAGAGGTAAAACCTCAATTGACAAACAAGCCATTCACAGCTTCATCAAAAAGCTGAAAGTAAAACCAGCTGTCAAACAAGAATTGTTGAAGATTACACCATTTAATTACACTGGGGTTTAGGCAAGAGGGATTAGGGATAAGGGATTAGTGGACAATAATTCTATTCCCTTATCCCTTATCCCTTATCCCTATTCCCTTATTACTTATGGATTTCTGAACTGAAATGAAATTCAATTCCTGGATTATTACCAATTTCAGTATTGAGGAACCATTCACTTTGAGCGAGATAAACAAGATGATTGTCTTTATCCGTTACAATATTTCCAGTTTTAAACCTGGTGAATTCATCCAATTTAGATCGATCATTTGATGTTAACCAACAGGCCTTATAAAAAGGTAGTGAGTTGAATTGAACCGAGGCGCCATACTCTTGCAACAACCTGTATTGAATTACCTCAAATTGAAGATCACCAACACATCCAATTATTTTTCTATTTCCATTGTGTTGCGTAAATAGCTGAGCTACACCCTCGTCTGTAAGTTGATTCAATCCTTTTTCCAATTGCTTGGTCTTCATTGGGTCTTTATTAATTACCTCTTTGAATATTTCAGGAGAGAAACTTGGAATACCAGTATAATAATAATCTTCACCTTCTGTAAGGGTGTCGCCTATTTTAAAATTCCCTGTATCAAATAAACCAATTACATCACCGGCAAATGCCTCTTCAATAACATCTTTATCACGGGCCAAAAAGCTATACGGGTTACTGAATCGAACGTCTTTATCCAAACGTACGTGGTGATAAAATTTATTACGCTCAAATCGTCCGGAACAAACCCTTAAGAAAGCAATACGGTCGCGGTGTTTAGGATCTAAATTGGCGTGGATTTTAAATATAAAACCACTGAACTTATCTTCCATTACATCAACAAGTCGGCTTGTAGTTTCTCTGCTTCTTGGCTCAGGAGAAATACGAATAAACGTATCCAACAGTTCCCGAACGCCAAAATTATTGATCGCACTACCAAAGAAAACAGGTGCTTTCTCTGCTTTCAAATAAGCATTATTGTCGAAGTCGCCATACACCCCTTCAATTAATTCAGCATCTTCCCTCAACTGACCTGCATCTTTCTGTCCAACCAACTCATCTAATATTGCACTAGACAAATCATCTACTTTCACACTTTCTTCAACAGACACTTTTTGGTTGGGTTGAAACAAAAGCAAACTTTTATCGTATAAATTATACACCCCTTTAAAGTCCTTACCCATGTTAATAGGCCAGCTTAGTGGGTGCAATTGGATGCGCAATTCCTTTTCAATTTCATCCAATAAATCAAAAGGATTTTTACCATCTCGGTCGAGCTTATTAATAAAAACGATAACTGGCGTGTCTCGCATTCTACACACTTCCATCAATTTTCTGGTCTGTTCTTCTACACCTTTTACCCCATCCACAACCAAGACAACACTATCAACGGCAGTGAGCGTACGGTAGGTATCTTCAGCAAAATCTTTGTGACCAGGTGTATCTAAGAGGTTAATCAACATGCCCTTGTATTCAAAGGTCATTACAGAAGTAGCCACACTGATGCCACGCTGACGTTCAATTTCCATGAAATCACTCGTAGCATGCTTTTTAATCTTGTTGCTTTTTACTGCACCAGCAGTTTGGATAGCCCCACCAAAAAGTAGGAATTTCTCTGTAAGTGTAGTTTTACCTGCATCCGGGTGAGAAATGATGGCAAAAGTCCTTCTTTTCTTTAATTCGTTTTCGTATTTCATCGTCAATAAGGTTGCAAAGATAAGGCAAGGAATCTGTTCAGAATACTAGCTTTGAGAATGAGCAAGATGGCCGTTTGTCCATTTCCACACCCCTTCACCATAATTTCAGTAAAATCCGTATCAAAAAGTTTAAATTTGCAATATGCGTAGGACATTCGAAATACTATATACCACCTTGAAATTAGCCCTACAGGAATTGGGGAAAAACAAATTGCGCACTTTCCTCTCTCTTTTTGGAGTAACCATAGGTATTTTTTGCATTATTGGAGTTTTATCAACTGTAAGCAGCCTTGAAAGAAATATTCAAGACGGTGTAAAGTCATTGGGTTCCAATACCATTTATATCGACAAATGGGATTATCAAGGTGGAGCAGAATATCCTTGGTGGAAATATGTAAATAGACCTAGTCCAAAACTCATCGAAACCAAACTGATCAAGGAAAAAATTGGTGGAAATATCAATATCGTTTTCAATTTCACTGCACAGTCGTTTATTGAACATGAGAACAACCGACTTGACGGTATTAATTACCATGGCATTACTGAGGAGTTTGATAAAATTCAGCCAATAGAAATTCAATACGGCAGGTACCTCAACCAATTGGAGTTCGATTATGGCACACCAAGTGTTGTAATTGGTTATGAGAACGCAGAAAAGCTCTTTGGAAACCCCGAGCGTGCGGTTGGAAAGGAAGTAGATCTTCGAAACAAAAAAGCCATAATAGTAGGGGTAATGAAGAAACAGGGTAAAAGCTTCATTGAAGGTTGGCAGTTCGATCAAAGTATTGTATTGTCATACAAATTCATGAAACAAATGCTCTTTAATGAGCGCTTCAATAACCCAAAGATTATTGTAAAAGGTCCGGAATCTATGAGCACTGATGCACTAAAAGACGAGCTCAAAGGTGCTATGCGGTCTATTCACAGACTTGGTCCAACCCAAGAAGACGATTTTGCATTGAATGCCATCAGTGATTTTAGCAAGGCGGTCAGTTCATTGTTTGCAAGTGTCAATCTTGGTGGATGGATGATTGGATTGTTGAGCTTGATTGTAGGTGCTTTTGGAATTGCCAATATCATGTTCGTTACCGTAAGAGAAAGAACCCCAATAATTGGTTTGAAAAAAGCAATAGGTGCAAAAAAGAGGACCATCTTGATGGAGTTCTTATTAGAGAGTGCATTGATTTGTATTATCGGAGGAATCATCGGTATTGCTTTAGTGGTAATTATGGCTCAGGTACTTACCTCCGTGTTTGCTTTTAATATCTATGTCTCCTTTAATATTCTAACCTTGGCTATTGGCATCTGTGTTTCCATCGGTGTTTTGGCTGGAATTATCCCGGCCATGATTGCTGCAAAAATGGATCCCGTAGTAGCCATCCGATCCAAATAAATAAGCAGTTGATCAGCCATGTCAAAAGAATCGACTGAAACTTCTCGTATAAAAAAAGACATTGTCATCCTAGGAATTGAATCCTCCTGTGATGAAACCTCAAGTTCAGTTTGTATCAATGGAGAAATTGTAAGCAACATCATTGCAACGCAAGAAATTCATACAAAATACGGTGGTGTAGTTCCGGAACTCGCCAGCAGAGCCCATATGGAAAATATTGTACCAGTTGTAGATGCCTCCATCAAACAAGCTGGCATTGGCTTACACGATTTGGATGCCATCGCATTTACACAAGCACCAGGATTGATTGGTGCCTTGTTGGTGGGCAGCGGATTTGCAAAATCACTATCGCTCGCGCTAAATAAACCCTTAATTGAAGTTCACCACATGCAAGCACATGTGCTCTCCAATCTAATTGGAGAAAACAAACCCTCATTTCCATTTTTGTGTTTAACTGTAAGTGGCGGACATACACAAATTGTGCTCTGTGATAGTCCGCTCAATATGAAAATTCTTGGTGAAACCATGGATGATGCAGCTGGTGAGGCCTTTGATAAAACAGCTAAACTACTTGGGCTACCCTATCCAGGCGGACCATTAATCGACCAATATGCGCAAGAAGGAGATTCAAAAAGATTTCATTTTCCCGAACCGCAAATAGAGGGACTGAATTTTAGTTTTAGTGGTGTAAAAACTTCTATTCTTTATTTCCTTCAAAAGCAACTGAAAACAGACCCAGATTTCATAAGTAAAAACATCAATGATATTTGCGCTTCAGTTCAACATACTATTGTGGGGATACTCACCAATAAACTTAAAAAAGCAAGTCAAGAAACTGGAATTAAAACCATTTGTATTGCAGGTGGAGTTGCCGCTAATAAGGGCTTACGTAAAGGCATTCAAGATTTATCAACCAAATACAAGTGGAATGTTCATATTCCAAAAATGGAATATTGCACAGACAATGCAGCCATGATAGCCACCACAGGATATTACAAATTTTTAGCCAATGACTTCTCCTCACTTACTGCAACGGCCTCTGCCAGAGCGAGTTGGTGATCACTAATTATGGCAAATTCCTATTTTAAATTTAAGTCATTTACCATAGAGCAGAAGAGCTGTGCAATGAAAGTAACCACAGACGCATGTCTTTTTGGTGCTTGGGTTGCAAGTCATTTACCGGACTG
>JBFYPP010000103.1:0-6870 GCA_041303255.1 Chitinophagia bacterium
TTGTCCCAACGAAAATTTTGCAACACTTTAATCTTAATTTGTTGCTGTGGGTAACGAATATCCATATTCCGTTTATCCAATTGTAATTGCAGCCTATGGTGACTTAAAAACAGTTGTTGATTACTGGGTTGCAGTATCTGAGCTGACATGGATAATTTAGGCTCTACTACAAAAAACCGTTTAGTAAAAATCAAATTACTTGTATCCCCATTTAAAAAGACCTTGAGTAAATAGTTTCCTGCTTTTGTAGGCTGAAGATTGCGATCAGGGAAATTGGCTTGGTAATGCGTGTATTTCGTGAGTGAAATAGCAGAGTTTCGATAAGTAGAAATGCGAACTTGGGTGTAGCCCTTTGCATAATCAAAATAGCTCATCTGCGCAGGTTTCCAATCTGCATTGCAAAGGGTAAAAGTGTAAAAATAGTTTTTAACGCCAGCATCCATATCATCAAAATGCAGCTCCAATAGATCAGCAGAATTTAAAGTGATTATCGGATAAGCGATAGGGTCTCCAAATTTTGTAAGTTTTACCGACTTAATATTCGGCTTCATCATTGCATCTGGCTCGCGTTGAGTCATTCCAACATAATGGATAGCAAAAGATACCAAAAAGAGAAATAGCTGCTTATTCATCAGAAAAATTGATTCTCGAAATTAATCAATAATTGAGTTGTATTTTTACCAAACAAGCTTTCAATTTGAATTTGCCATTTTTCATAGCAAAAAGACTGATCAGTGGAGATAAAAAAGCATTTTCCACATTTATTCTGAGAATTTCAGTATTGGCAACAACCATTAGTGTTGCTTCCATGATTGTAGCATTATCCTTTATTAATGGCTTTCAACAATTGATAGCTGAAAAGATTTTCAATTTCTGGGGACATATGAGGGTGCAACATTTCGAGCCTGTAAGGTCAACAATCGCAGAAGAATCCCCCATCTATAAAATTGATTCCGTAGAAAATAAAATTAGTCGATTTGAAAACATTTCATCAATAGCTCCCTTCATAACCAAGTCGGCCATCATTAAATCAAATGAAACCATAGAAGGAATTCTGGTAAAGGGAGTGGATAATAACTACCCTTTCGAAAAAATAAACCAGTTCTTGGTAAAGGGGAAATGGCCTTCTTTTCAAGATAGTTCCGTTTCAAGTGAAATTGTATTATCCAAATATACAGCCGATCAGCTCAATATAGACTTGGGAGAATCCGTGTTGATCTACTTCATTCAAGAAAACGGAGAACTACCTAAGACAAGAAAACTCAAAGTAGCTGGTATTTACAAAACCGGAATTGATGTGTATGATAAAGTATATGCTATTGGTGACCTCCGTTTAATTCAACGGTTAAATGAATGGGACAAGAGCCAAATTGGAGGATATGAAATTGATCTTTCTGATCCTGGTCTTATGGAAAAAACCGCATTGGACTTGTACAATCAATTACCAACGGGTTGGAATGCCATCACCTTGAAGGAGCTCTCCCCTGAGATCTTTGATTGGCTACAACTTCAAAACACAAATAAATTTATTCTTGTTGTGGTGATGGTAATTATTGCCGCTATTAACCTAATTACTTGTTTAATTATCTTGATCTTAGAAAGAACAAAGATGATTGCATTACTAAAGGCAATAGGAACCAAAGAAAATTCTATACAACAAGTTTTCTTGTTTTATGGCACATGGATTGCCATGCGGGGAATTGGGCTGGGTGTTTTACTGGGTTTGGGAATTTGTTATTTACAGAAGTATACAAAATTCATAAAGCTCAATGAGGAGGCGTATTATGTTGATTCAGCCCCTGTTGTAATCGATTATACTCAAGTACTTTGGGTGGTATTGTCAACATTGTTAATTTCAATTTTAACGCTTTCGTTACCAACAATAGTAAGCCGAAAGCTCAATCCATCAAAAGCACTACAGTTCAGGTAGTTTATTTAAGAAACGTAGATAAAATAATTCCAGAAGCGATTGCTGCATTTAAAGATTCTGCTTGTCCCAATTTTGGAATTGATATTTTTTTTGTGGCAAAAGCCAACACTTCTTTAGAAATACCATTTGACTCATTGCCGATCAAAATCAATGATGGTTTTTTAAGTTCAATGTCATGAATAGACTTTCCACTCAAAACAGCAGCATAAATCGGAATATCCTGAACCGTAGATAAAAATGCGGGTAAGCTTGTGTATATAACTTCAACATGCAGTATACTTCCCATAGCAGACTGAATGACTTTGGGGTTATAGTTGTCTACTGTATCAAGCGAGCAAACAATTTGATCAACACCAAACCAATCGCAGGTTCTGATGATGGTGCCTAAATTTCCGGGGTCTTGAATTTGGTCTAAAACAAGTGTAAGGGCTTTATCACCTTTGTACTTATGCTGAGTTTTGGGAAACTCGACCAATGCCAACACTTCATTGGGTGTTTTAAGCTGTGAGATTTTGGCTAGCTCATGTTCTTCTACGACTACTGTCAGTTCATTTGTTATGGAGGAAGGCAATTGCCGTTGGACCCAATTTTGTGTAGCAAACAACCGATGAATATTGTTAGATCTACTCGCTATTAGCTCTTCCACCATTTTAACACCTTCTACAATGAATAGACGCTCATCATCCCTAAATTTTTTATGGGCTAAACTTTGAATATATTTGACATCAGATTTAGAAATCAAGGCTTTATCATTTAAAGTTTTTACTATTGGTTAGGATTGTCACATATTTTTTTTACCTTTTTCTCTTACTCAGCTTAGCAATAACCTCATGTACGGTAGTAAGAAAATACCCCAAAGACACTCCATTCCATTTCGAAAATAACATAAATATAATTGGGGAGATCAACAAAGAGCAAAAGTCCGTTCTCAAAACAAGACTTTTTTCCCAGATTGAAGATAGTGTGCAAATCAGGACGGCATCAAAAATACCCTGGCCCTCATTTCCCTGGTTTATCCCCTCTTCGGTCATGGAAAATCCAACAGTTTATAATGCCAAACCCATTTACCAGACTATGCTTAACATGAAAAACATGTTAAGCAGCATTGGCTACAGAAAAAGTAATATCTCGTTTGATACCACCTTAAAGATTAAAAAAACCCAACAAAGAATTGGTGTGATTTTTAATGTCATCGTTGGTCCCCAATACAAAATTGATACCGTAATTTATGCGTTCACCGACAGCTTATTGCAGCGTATCGTTTTGGGGTCGGTTACAGAATCTAACCTGAAAACAAAATCCCCATTTAGCTATGAAATAATCGACCAAGAAATTAGCAGAATTACTGACCTCTATCAAAATAATGGATACTATAAATTTTTAAAAGAAGACATCATTGCAGAAATTGATACCATTAATGTTGCTCTTTTGAATGGAGGAAGTAATCCATTTGAATATTCATCCACAATGTCGATGGCATCAACCAAACTGGATCAACCGTCTGTAAAACTACATTTCCGGTTAAGATCAAACAGAGACAGCACCCATACACAACAATATACCATAGGTAAAATAAGCGTCTACCCAGATGTTAAATCAGAGGATAGAGATACCCTTATCCCGCAATCAACTCAAGATACAAGTAGTATTAAGATTTATTCATTCTACAATACATTTAATAAACAATTTATTAGAGACAATGTACAGCTTACGCCAGGAAACTTATTCAAGCGGGACGACTACAACAAAACGCTTAATAATTTTAATAAACTCGGCACTTGGCAAAGTATAAATATGGTTGCTGAGGCAAATGATCAAGAAAAAAAGGTTGATTATGTTTTGAAACTTCAGCCATCAAAGAAACAGTATTTTAGTATCGACTTAGAAGGGAGCAGCATTTTAAATACATCACAACTTGTTCAAGTTGGAAGTGGACGTGTTGGGATAGCAAATAATTTTACACTTAGAAATAGAAACATCGGGAAACGAGGCATTCAACTTGAAAATAGTCTTAGAACAGGAGTAGAATTCAATAATTTCAAAAAATTACTATCAGGAGAAATTACTTTAACCAATAGGCTTACATTTCCAAGGATGGTAGCACCATTCAACGATAAATTTAAATCTCGCTTTCAACAAGCCAAAACAGTAATTTCTGCGGATGTTTCCTATATAGATCGATTTAGATTTTTTAGATTAAATACATTCAACACTTTTATAGGATATGAATGGAAGCCCAATCCAAGCACTTCTTGGCAGTTTAAACCATTGAACTTAGAGTTTACCCAATTTAGTCCAGATAGTCTATTTATAGAGTCAATAAGGAATTTCCCACTATTGTTGTATACCTATAACAATGGATTGATTATTGGGATGAACGCAGTGTTTAATAAAAACCTGACACCTAATAATTCTAAGCATGTCAGTCTCCTCAAAATTTATGCAGAAGAGAGTGGTCTGCTTACAGGGGCTTTGTTGTTTGAACAAACTAGAAACGGTAAGTATTTGAGTAATCTTTACCGATTTTTCAAATTAGACGCTGAATTCAAACATATTGTAGCATATAAAAAAAGTAGTTTACATATGCGTGCATTTGTGGGAGCAGGCTTGGCTTTGTCTACAGCATCGAGAAGAGGACAGGTTACACTCCCCTTTTTCAAAAGTTACATGGCAGGCGGACCTAATAGCATGCGTGGATGGCCAATACGAAAATTAGGAATTGGATCGAACATATTCTACGACACTGTTGCCAATGGTACTTTCAACGACAAATATGCAGACATGCAATTAGAGGGAAATCTTGAATACAGGTTCAATTTATTCCAGTTCTATGGATTTTGGATGAGAGGAGCCGTATTTACAGATATAGGAAACATATGGTTCAGGAATGAATTGGACGGCTCTCTAAAAAATGCAGGATTCAGGTTCGATAGACTTGGGAAAGACCTTGCAGTAGCCAGTGGTTTTGGTGCGCGGGTGGATTTCAACTATTTTCTATTGCGTTTTGATTTGGGCTTCCCCGTCAAAGACCCTAGATATAGTCCAACCAATATTGGCAACAGCAATATTGAGCGTTTTTATTCCCCAAGAGAAGGAGGTTGGTTTGTTGATAACCACTGGAACAAACCTGTGTTTCAATTTGCTATTGGTTATCCTTTCTAATTATTTGATGGAGAAAACTGCTTTTTCTAATTTCTCTACCATTGCATAGGTAGCTGGACAATATTCAATATTTTGTTTGTGTACATGAATATAATCGACCATTTTTTTCTTTGCAAGGTGTGGAAAGCCACTACAATCAGTTGGCCTAATTTCATAGATTCTACACATGTTTGTCTTGAGATCTAAAAACTGACAAGGATTGATTTTATTGGTCCAGTCTTGGTTTTTGTCTTTCACCAACCACTGATCCTTAAACTCTTTAGGTGTTTGTCCCAAATGCGCTGAAATTCTCTTGATATCCTGAACAGTAAAAGTGGGCGTCATCACTTTACAACAGTTGGCACAAGAAAGACAATTCACTTCCTGCCAAACTTCTTTGTCAATCTTTTCGGCAAGTTGATCCAGATGAAGGGGTGCTTTTTTCTCCACTTTAGACAACACCAATCTCAGCCTTCTTTTGTTCTTTTCTACTTTCCTCTTGAAATTGCGCAGGTTGATACTATCCATTTAAATCAATAATAACTTGAATAATTAGTAATTTGAGTTACGAATTTAAAGCAATATCTCGTTCATATCCGAATAGATAGAAAATAAACATCCATGTGGGAATCTTACAAGAAAGGCTTTCTAATTCATCTCCAATTGGAAAAATCTCTTTCTCCCAATACAATCGAGGCCTATTCACTGGATTTGGGAAAACTTATCCAGTTTATCGAACTTATGCAAATGAAAGTTGGTCCAAATGAATTAAAATTGGCCGACCTCCAAGCCTATATCAAGTGGATTGCTGAGCTTGGAATGAGTGAACGTTCTCAGTCCAGAATCATTTCAGGCATTAAAGCATTCTATAAATATTGCTTACAAGAAGAAATCGTCAGACAAGATCCAACAGAGCTCTTGTCTGCTCCAAAATTAAAAAAGGCACTTCCCGACACACTAACCTTTGAAGAAATCGAAGCCCTAATTGCCAAAATTGACCAAAGCAAACCGGAAGGGGTTCGAAACAAGTCGATGATGGAAACTTTGTACAGCTGCGGACTCCGTGTTACTGAATTGATCAACTTAAGGAGATCGCATTTGTACCTAGACATCGGCTTTGTACGTGTAATTGGCAAAGGAGATAAAGAAAGATTGATCCCTATAGGCTCAGATGCTATCAAACACCTTCAAATCTATTTACAAGAAATAAGGAGCAAGCAAGTGGAAAAAAAGGGAAACGAGGATATCGTATTTCTGAACAGACGAGGTGGCAAGCTATCCCGAATTATGGTTTTTTACATCATCAAAGATTTAGCCATTAAAGCAGAAATTAAAAAAACCATTTCCCCACATACCTTCCGCCATTCATTTGCCACCCATCTGGTAGAAGGTGGTGCAGATTTGAGAGCAGTTCAAGAAATGCTGGGGCATGAAAGCATCACTACCACTGAAATATATACGCACCTTGACAGAAATTTTTTAAGAGATACTTTAAATAGATTCCATCCAGGTTTTAAAAACAAATAACTTCGCAGTTCGAAACAATCGCATATGAATACATCAACATTGAGTCTCTTAAGGAAAGTTGGCATTGCAGAAGGTGTTTCTTTTTTAGTTTTGCTGCTCATAGCAATGCCTTTAAAGTACATGATGGGTTTGCCTTTAGCTGTAAAATATATTGGCTCAGCACATGGTGCTCTTTTTGTACTGTACGTTGGGCTTGCTTATTATGCCAAAGAAGTCTATCAATGGCCCTTTAAAAAATTTCTTATGGCTTTCATGGCAGCATGGTTACCATT
>JBFYPP010000104.1:0-6769 GCA_041303255.1 Chitinophagia bacterium
AATCCATTACTGAGAAAAACACCTCATTAAGTGGAAGACCTGCCATGGAATTAGGCGACTCTTTGCGTGCCATGGCCATCTACAAAAGACTGCCAGAACTGGACAAAAAAATCAAAGAATTGGAAGTGCTGGTAGCACAATTATCCAAGGAAAGAGATGCCATTTCTTCTTAACAGCTGATTATCAGACTTTTACTACCATTTCTCACCTTTAAAAAATGGTTTATCTTTGCATTCAATTTGTTCTATGACGCTCAAACAATTTAACCCTGATAAGCAACATACCCTAAAGCATTCAATCAGCATTTCAGGAACTGGTTTACATACTGGTATCTTGGTGGACATGGTGTTAAATCCTGCCAACCCAGGATTTGGTATTCAATTCAAAAGAATTGATCTACCGGGACAGCCTGTAATTAAGGCGGACTGCGATTTAGTAACCGATACTTCTAGGGGAACTACTTTAGAAGACAAAGGCGCAAAGGTGAGTACCGTTGAACATATTCTTGCCGCCCTGGTGGGTATGGGAGTAGATAATTGTTTGATCGACATCAACGGGCCAGAAATTCCCATCATGGATGGCAGTTCTCAACCCTTTGTTGAGATTATTGAAGAAGCGGGTGTAGATGAGCAAGAGGCTGCAAAACATTGGTATACCATAGACACCAACATTTCTTTCTATAATGAAGAGAAAAGAGTAGAAATGGTGGCGATGCCTTCTGTAGAATATAAAATAACCACTTTAATTGATTTTAATAGTCCGGTTTTAGGCACCCAACACGCAGGACTGAAAAGCATAATCGATTTCAAATCAGAAATTGCTCCTTGTAGAACGTTTTGCTTCCTTCATGAGTTAGAAGCTTTACTGGCACATAACCTCATCAAAGGAGGAGACATCAACAACGCCATTGTGGTGGTTGACAAACCCGTATCTGATGAAGAAATGAAAAGGTTGGCCAATATTTTTAAGCGGGATAACATAGAAGTGAAAAGTGAAGGCTACCTCAACAACCTTGAACTGCGCTTTCCAAATGAGCCAGCCAGGCACAAACTCTTGGATGTGGTAGGTGATTTGGCTTTGATTGGCTTCCCTATTAAAGCACATATTATTGCCAACAGGCCTGGTCATTTTTCAAATGTTGAGTTTGCCAAACTCATCAAGCAATACATCAAAAAAAACAAGCACGTCAAAAACGTACCTGTATACGACCCAAATCAAGAACCGGTTTACAATACCACACAAATAGAAAAAAAGCTGCCACACAGGTATCCTTTTTTAATGGTGGATAAAATCATAGAACTTTCAGATACCCATATTGTGGGCATCAAAAACGTAACATTCAATGAACCTTTTTTTGGTGGTCATTTTCCAGGAAACCCAGTAATGCCAGGCGTTTTACAAGTAGAAGCGCTTGCACAAACTGGTGGTATTCTGGCCATCAATTCACTTCCACCGGGTGAGTACGATACCTATTTTGTGAAAATAGATAATTGCAAATTCAAACACAAGGTTGTTCCAGGAGATACGTTGATTATGAAGCTCGAACTAACGGGTCCGATTAGAAGGGGAATGTGTGAGATGATTGGTACTGTTTATGTAGGCAATAAAATAACCACAGAAACCATGCTCATGGCACAATTGGTAAAAAGAGAAGGTAAATAAACAAAATCCTACAAATGATCCATCCACATACCTATATACACCATAATGCAAAAATTGCAACCAATGTAAAAATTGATCCCTTTTCTGTCATTCACCAGAATGTAGAAATTGGCGAGGGCACTTGGATTGGCAGTAATGTAACCATCATGGATGGCGCAAGAATTGGGAAAAATTGCAGAATTTTCCCTGGTGCTGTTATTGCGGCAGTCCCACAAGACCTGAAATTTGAAGGAGAATTGACTACGGTGGAGATTGGCGACAATACCACCATTCGCGAATTTGTTACCATCCACAGAGGCACAAAAGACAGGTGGAAAACCATTGTTGGAAACAACTGTCTGGTAATGGCCTACAGCCATATTGCGCATGATTGTATTATTGGCGACAATTGCATCATGAGTAACAACACTCAATTGGCAGG
Source organism: Chitinophagia bacterium (assembly GCA_041303255.1). Lineage (GTDB taxonomy): Bacteria > Bacteroidota > Bacteroidia > Chitinophagales > Chitinophagaceae > Pollutibacter. Next base: position 2,084 of record JBFYPP010000104.1, read on the forward strand.
TCATGTTATCTTGGGTGATTATTCCATTCTGGCTGGAATGACTGCGGTACATCAATTTGTTAGAATCGGACAACACGTATTTGTAGCAGGCGGATCCCTTGTTAGAAAAGACATTCCTCCTTATATAAAAGCAGGAAGATCACCATTAAGCTATGCAGGTGTAAATTCTGTTGGTTTAAAGAGAAAAGGGTTTACCGTAGGTAAAGTCAATGAGATACTAGACATCTACCGACATATTTACAACAAAGGAATGAATACCAGCCAAGCGGTTGATTTCATTGAAGAAGAGCTACCTGTTACCGATGAGCGTGATGAAATTGTAACCTTCATCCGCGAAAGCAGTAGGGGTATCATCAAGCGTTTCAATAAAAATACCACGGATGAAGATCTTGGTGAATAAGGCTGGTAAGCGTTTCAATAGAGAATGGATCTTTAGAAACCGAGATATTGAGTTCCATGCTCCACATCATTATGCCATCACCGGACACAATGGTTCAGGGAAATCTACCGTGGTTCAATGCATAGCAGGAGCCTTACACCTGAGCGAGGGCAGTGTGGAGTTTGAAATGGATGGCAAAAAAGTAGAACCTGAACATGTTTTTAAGCATATCTCCATTTGTGCTCCCTATCTAGAAGTGATTGAAGACATGACTGTGGTTGAATTTCTCGATTACCATGCTTCTTTCAAACCCTTTCAGGAAGGGTGGACTACCGAAAAAATCATACAAGAAATTGGGCTCACCAAGGCCGCCAACAAAAGAATTCGCAATTACAGCAGTGGCATGAAACAAAGGGTGAAGCTGGCTCAGGCTTTTTTCTCAAACACTTCAGTCTTGCTCTTAGATGAACCTTGTACCAACCTAGACAAACAAGGTATTGAACTCTACCGCCACCTGATCAACACCCTTTGTAAACACAGACTGGTATTGATTTGCAGCAACGACTCCATTGAATACGAAAGTTGTTCCGCCATTGTGAGTATGAGTGTGTAAAATTGGTGTTCTACAAGATTTTTTCTTTTCTAAAAGCAGGGTTAATTTTGTATAAATCTAATTTAATGGCAAAGGATAACTTGGTATTCGATTTACTAAAAAAAGAACTCACCAGACAAAGAGAAGGTATAGAACTTATAGCCTCTGAAAACTTTACCTCATTGCAAGTAATGCAGGCTGCAGGATCTGTAGCTACCAATAAATATGCAGAAGGTTACCCAGGTAAAAGATACTACGGGGGCTGTGAGGTTGTAGATGAAATTGAGTCTTTGGCAATCGACAGTCTTAAAAAAGTATTCAACGCTTCGTGGGCTAATGTGCAACCGCACAGCGGTGCTCAGGCCAATGCTGCAGTTTTCTTGGCCTGCTTAAAACCTGGAGATAAAATACTTGGATTGGATTTGAGTATGGGCGGTCACCTTACACATGGTAGTCCGGCTAATTTCAGCGGCAAAACCTACCAAGCATTTTTCTATGGCGTAGATAAAGAAACAGGATTGGTCAATTACGAACAATTGGAAGCTACTGCAAGAGCTGAAAAACCCAAAATGATCATTTGCGGTGCATCTGCGTATAGTCGCGATTGGGATTACGCAAGAATAAGAGCAGTTGCAGATGAAATAGGCGCCCTGGTATTGGCGGATATCGCCCACCCTGCTGGTTTAATTGCAGCAGGTGTGCTCAACGATCCTTTCAATCATTGTCACATTGTAACTTCAACTACACACAAAACATTACGCGGACCAAGAGGTGGGGTAATTATGATGCGTAACGATTTTGAGAACCCATTTGGCCTGAAAGATCCAAAAGGAAATATTCGCTCAATGAGCGCTTTGCTAGACCTTGCTGTTTTCCCTGGTATGCAAGGTGGACCGCTTGAACACATTATTGCTGCAAAAGCGGTGGCTTTTGGTGAAATCCTTGACCCTGCTTTCAAACTTTATCAGCAGGATGTTCAAAAAAACGCACAAACCATGGCTGCTGCTTTGGTTGAAAAAGGATACCACCTCATCAGCGGTGGAACCGATAACCACCTGATGTTGATTGACCTTAGGAACAAAAACATAACAGGGAAAAAAGCGCAGGAAACACTAGACCGGGCACATATCACCCTCAACAAAAACTCTGTCCCATTCGACGATAAGAGTCCTTTTGTTACCTCAGGAATCAGAATTGGTGTACCCGCCATTACCACTCGCGGTTTGAAAACAGACCATATGCAAACTGTAGTAGATATGATAGACAAAGTGTTGATGAATGCAGATGATGAACAACTGATAGCAAAGGTGAAGCAAGATGTGAAAGCCTTCATGCTACAGTTTCCACTTTATCCAGAATTGGGTTAAATTAGAAGTATGATTCAAAGAATACAAACATTGTGGTTATTCCTGAGCACCGCTTGTGCTGCCCTATTCATTTTCTTACCTGTTTACAAAGGTGTTTTTCTAAATGGAACTTGGCAGGCAGTAAGCATTAGTGAAAATCTATTTTTACTTTCAGGCGCAACTATTTCAGGATGCATCGGGCTTATCACAATTTTCTTATTCAAAAAAAGAAAACTGCAGAAAAGATTGATCCTGCTGAATATATTGTTGACCATTGGCGTTTTTGTAGCACAATATTACTTAATCGAAATCTACAAGAAAGACATCGGCATAATTCAAGGCGATTGGCAAATGACGGCTATCCTTCCGTTGTTTATCCTTGTCTTTCACGTGTTTGCCTATAGAGGAATTGCAGCTGATGAAAAATTACTCAGCAGTGCGGATCGCATGCGTTAATCATGAATGATTCAAAAGCATACAACTTCCCAGTAAAATTTGAGGACGTACATTATATTGCCTCTCTTTACACTGCAAATACAAATAAAGTAAATGATTTATTAAATGGGACTGGCCTAAAAGCCGGTCTTCATTTTTTTGGAAAACCAGTGGTTGCTCTTGGCTTGATCCAATATAAAGTATCTGATCTTGGCGCCTACAATGAAATCATTCTTGCCATTCCCGTTATTCAAATACATGAAAAAACAGGATGGAAAAACTGGCTCGACCTTTACTCGGGCTTCAACAACAGAAAAGGAGGTCAATTCATCATTCATATTCCTGTTACTACACAACGCTCGGTTAATGCAGGAAGACAAATTTGGGGCTACCCAAAAACTTTACTTCCCATCTTGCATGAATTTTCCGATGGGAAAATCAACACATCACTCATGGATACCGACAACCAGCTTTTGTTAGAAGTGAGTGGTAAGCTTGGTGCGGGAATTGCTATTCCTGCAATGGACTTGATGACCTACTCTTTTCTGAATGAACAATTAACCAAAACAACTGTAGATGTTGAATCAGGAATGCAATGGAAACCAAGTTCCAATCTAAGAATTCAAGTGAAGAACAATGAACACCACATGTGCAAAGACATTCTTGATTTGGGCATAAACAACAAGCGTCCTGTTTTTACAATAGAATCAACACATTTCAAGGCAAGCTTTAATGAGGGTCAGCAAATTTCCTAATGTCCTCTGCAACTTCTTCCCATCCTGTTTCCAGCATTAAACAATGAGAAGCTCCTTGAACAATATGAGACGATAAACCATAACGACGGGCCATGCGCCTAGTATCAGCAACAGAAATAAGGTAATCGTTTTCTGCGCCTATAATGAGTACCGGCACTGGCAACTGTTTTATTTTAGGCAATTTTAAAAAACCCATTTCCAGAAAAGCAAGAAAGGATTCATCCTGCAACAACGAAATCACTTCATTCATTTTCTGAGGAGGAACATCTTCACGGAACATCACACGCTGCAACCTTTTTTTATTCTTCATCACAGGCAACCAACTCATTTGCAAAACAGATTGAACAAAATGAAAGGGATAATGCAAAACCAACTTGCCCATTAAATGCCACAAGCCATGCGATGGTGCTGAACATAACAATGCTGCTCCAACTATATTTTTTGCAGGTGATTGCAAATAGTGTTGAATGGTGAAGCCTCCCATAGAATGGCCAATTAAAAAAACAGGACCCTCTATGGTTTGCACAGCCTTATCAAGATCATCTACATACTTGCTAATACTGCTCCACCTTAATTTACCACTACCCTTACTTTTTCCATGATGTGAAAGACTTAAGGCATAGACAGAAAACCCTTTTTCATAGAAAAAATCCATGAAGTTGCCCTTCCAAACCCACGCACCCATACATGCACCATGTATTAAGAGAATACTCGGCTTATTGGTAACCTGTTGTTGTTTCTTGCTAATGATTTCCAAGAACATTACTTAACTGGTTTTGGGTAATTGTTTTAGCAAACGCTTTCTGAATCGGTGATAATCCACAGTAATTGTATGACGTGGCGTATTTACTTGTTGGAAATCTGGGTTCTTTAACTCTTCTGCAATTAATTTTTTAATGCTTGTGGGACGCCTCCATTTTCCAACCAACTCTCTGGCCATGATTTTACTTTGCAATTCAGAACCAGGCCAGATACAACCCAGTGGCTGAAACAAACCAATGAAATAAAGATTATCCATTTCAGGATGAATCATTCGAAGCCAGAGGGGCACATCCCCTTCTGAATAATCAATAAATGATTTATCAAAAAATGGATGTGTAATGATGTATCCCGTACACGCAACAATAACATCATACGCTCCTTTAGCGCCGTCCTTGAATACTACTTCATTGCCATTAA
>JBFYPP010000105.1:0-6541 GCA_041303255.1 Chitinophagia bacterium
AGACAAACTTGAGGTGATCTCCATGGAGGAGACCAGAAGAATTGAAGCAACACTTTCTTCTGATGAAATGCAAGGCAGAAGGACCTTCACACCAGGTATTGAAAAAGCAGGACAATTCATCGCTACTGAGTTTGAAAAAATTGGTTTGAAAAAATTAGGCAATAGCAGCTCTTATTTACAATCCTTTGCCATGATTCGTCCAAAGACGACTGCTGTAAAAGCAACGATGAGTGGAAATACAATTGATGCTAAAAAAATCAGCATCAGCTCTGTAGAAAAATCGATTACTATATCTGAAAAATCCGGTTACGAAATAGCAACTATTGCAAGAGGTGCAAATTTTATCAACGAGTGGAGAAAGATGATGACATCGACAAAAAATACAATTGTATTTTTCGACAGTACCCATGAAACAATGATGATGAGGGTTGGACAAAGAGGCGGACAACTTTATCAAAATCAACCTTCAGTTATTTTCGTTTCACAAAACGAAAAACCTTCCAGTTTTTCAATAGAAGCTACTCAAGAAATAACCGAAATGCCTTTATCAAATGTGGTAGGAATCATTCCCGGCAAATCAAAAGCAAATGAATATGTGATCTTCTCTGGTCACTATGATCATCTGGGCATCAGCAGCAGAAACATGAAGGACAATGATTCTATTTACAATGGAGCCAACGACGATGCAGCAGGAACTACAGCCATGATCATGTTAGCTAAATACTATAAAGCGTTAAATCAAAACGAAAGAACCTTGGTCTTTGCTGCATTTACTGCGGAAGAGATTGGTGGTTTTGGCGCAACTTATTTTTCAAAACAATTTGATCCTACCAAAGTGATGGCCATGTTCAATATTGAGATGATTGGTACAGAAAGCAAGTGGGGAAAGAACAGCGCCTATATCACAGGATTTGACAAAACCAACATGGGTGAAATTTTGCAGAAGAATTTAGAAGGAACAGGTTTTATGTTTCATCCAGATCCCTATCCTGATCAGCAGTTGTTTTACAGATCAGACAATGCAACGTTAGCAAGGTTGGGCGTTCCGGCACATACCATTTCTACTGCGAAGATGGACCAAGAGCCGCATTACCATAAAGCGAGTGATGAGATTGGAACCTTGGATATGGACAACATGTCTTCCATAATCAAAGCTATTGCATTGAGCGCAAGAGGAATTGTTTCAGGCAAGGAAACACCAACGAGAGTTGATACAAGTACCTTACGCTAAGGACAGTTTATAGTTTACAAGTTCTGATTTATATTTGCAGTGCATAACTGATAACCGCCTTATAATGAAATATCAAATCCTGACAACGCTCGCAGTTTGTATTGCTTTATTTTCATTTGGACAAACAACATTCAAGAAGAATGACTTATACCTTGAAGCAGGAGGTGCCGGACTTTTTAGTTCTGTTAATTATGAGAGACAGCTAACGAACAAGCCAGGTCTTGGTGCCAGGATAGGTCTTGGATTTTATACAGAAAAAGCATTCTACCTTACTATCCCTGTTGGAATAAATTATCTTTTTCAACTCAAAAATGAAAAATCTTTTATTGACGCAGGATTAGGTGCCTCATGGACACGCATTGATGGAAGACTATTTAGTAAAGCGACGTCATCTTCGAATGGCGATCATTTTGTAAATTTCGTCCCCAGCATTGGTTATAGAAGACATACAAGCAAAGACGTAATGTGGCGAATTAGTTTAACCCCTGTCGCCAATAAAAATACATTGATGCCATGGCTAGGCGCATCAATTGGAAAAAGATTTTAGAAAATATCTTTCCAAGGGTAGTCTTTACTCCACCAATTCAAAATCACCTTGAATCACACTTTTACAAGGTTCTTCTTTTTTACAACCAAAGAACAACAACATAGCAAATAGAGCTGTGATTATAATACTATTTCTAAGTATGCCAATTTTTCTTTTCATGATCATTTGTCTTTTACGATTATATTGATAATCTTCCATTCATTTCCTAAAGTAGCAATATAAGATCCCGCATTTAAATTCGGGAATAACGCTTCCCCATTGGTAATTTGCTTAGTGGCTATTGTTCTACCATTACTGGTAACCTGTACCGAAGCTCCTTCGCGCTTAGAAACAACCTTAATGGCACCTGGCGCATAACACACTGCATCTTTTTTATAGAATAAAGTGCGATCTGTAACCTGGGTAACATTCACTTTATAATTTCTTATTGTTGATTCATCCGCCGATAAAACCTGGTAATTAACTGAAGATGAAAAGTTTTTGAGCGTTTCTCCAGATACTTGAAGTACTCCGTTATCAAAGAGGGTAGCCCCGCTACTTAAAGTAAATACTGGTTTGAGTTTGGTTAATGAATAACTCTCTGAAATATTTACCTGGACTGTCCCATTACTAATTACAGTAGATAGACTTGGTGCTTCTTTAAAATCAAAAGATAATATTTCAGCAGTACTGCTAAGCGCTGGCTCTGCAATACTATAAGATTGAATCAAATTTCCTCTATGCTCATTAATGATAAAAATAACTTGTTTGGCAACTGCAGTTGTTTTACCAGTTGAATGATCGTAAATCTTAAAACTTATTGCTTCGCCTTGGTTATTTGAAAACACAGTAAGATAAGCATAGTAACTTTTTTTACTTGCTACATACGTTACACCACTAACGCCCCTGCATACGTTACCAACAAAAGCTCCAACTCTATCATTTATATTAATGAGTTGTTTGCCGTCTACATTAATTTTTGCAACGAAAGTCATGGTATACTGATAGTCACTTTCATTCACCACCCAACCTGGCATTTGTGCAAACAGCATTTGATAAAATCCAATAACGAAGACCAACAACAAAAGTCTTTTTCTCATGTCAAAATTTTTGTTTTAGTTCTTTACAATTTTTTTAATAATTGTCTTATTGGCCATTTGTACTTGAACAATATAAGGTCCACTTGATACATTGGGTTGTATTTTGAAAAGGTTATCGCCCAATTTTACCCTCACGCTGGTTTCAAATACTTTTTGATTGAGCATGTTAAAGAGAAGAATTCGTGCATCTCCTGCTTCTTTGCTAACAAATGCTATATCAAGAAAAGTTGAGAATGGATTTGGAAACACGCTCATTTCTTCCCCTAATAATTCAATAACAAGAGGATTAGCAATTGAACCCAGTACAACATCTGAAGAAAAATTAATTGTCTTGGTAGTTGCTTGAATATTGTTTTCCGGACCAATATAGGCAGTCAGCATTTCTGATTTATCCCCAAAAACTGTTATGAACACAAGATCAACACCATTTATGTTTTGGACTTGTCCACTTCCCCTCAACTGACCAGCTTGGTTATAAAAATATAGCTGCTTAAAGCCTTGTGGAATTTTTACGATAGCACTCATGGTACCTTCAAAATTTTGATAGCCTTTTGTTTGAGTAGCATTTGTTTTATTCGCTTCAAGCTCTTCAAGACTGTTTAGTTTCATTTTTTTACCCGACCCCACATTTAATACATCTAAATAGGATGGGTAGGTAAACCTTTGTGCTACGCCTGTCTTCAACATATAGCCTTCCCCTGCTTTTAAAAATGTTAAAGTACCCCTCCATCCAATTGATGGTGTATAGATAGCAAATGCAGATTGTGATTTTATAACATCACCATCACTTGCCTGTAGATTAGCAAGTGCATCAGATACAAGTGTATTTTTGGTAACTACATATGGGAGCCAGTTCCAGTTCTTATTCAAATTGAAATACCATGTATTAAGATCAACTGGAAGACCCTTAATATTTAACTTCTGGGCAGTTCCCAATTTAATTTTATACATTTTGCTTGTAGATATACCACCACTGTCTGAAACTGTTCCATACCAACCGTTAGATGTAGTGTCCGCTGGATTCAATTGATAAGCGTCAAATAATGCTGGTGAATTGGAAAGAATCAAATCTGAAGTAGAAAGAACAAGCGTTTTTGTAAGGGCATTTAAGTTGTTAAACCTAGCATCAGTTACATTAAACGATGTCCATGTCCAACCCTGATTAAATAGCAATTGCTGACCCATTACAGCAGTATTTGTAAAAATAGCTGGATTGGAATATGTGCCAATTAAATCATCTTGTACATATGGAATTGTGAATTTGTCATTCAAAGTTGCTTCTTTCAATTTACCATCAGATGCATCCCATATAAAAAAGACAATATTTTCATCGCCAATTTTATTGCTATACACAGTTAAGAAAACAAAATATTCTTTGAATGCTGCATCATAAATCAAACTGGCGTAGCCACGTACTTCTCCATCTACAACTGCAACAACTTTATCATAAAGATCATTAGAAAACACACCTCCAAGTTTTACCTTACCAATGATATTCATGGATTGGCTAAACTTACTTGGATCCAATGATAACAACGGCTCCTTTTCCAACACCCTTAAGTCCAGTTGTATTTTCCTATTGAATCCATAATTGGTAGTAAGCGACAAAATTGTGTTGTAATTACCAATTGCCAGGTTATTATCAACGGTTGCCTTCAGTGTAATAGAAGTATTAGGTGCAATTGTACCTGATCTAGAAGATAGTGTCAACCAACTTGGAAGATCAATTGAATAAGGCTGCGGGAGCCCCCCTTCATTAACCAAAGTAATCTCAAACACTAAATTTTCATTTGCCCTTTTCATTAAACCAACAACTTCACCCTGACCTTCAACAAACCATTTTGTTGGGTTTTTATTGATGAATGCACTCCATGTTATTGGCGATAATTGACGGTTATCAGCCAAGTCATTAAGGCTAGAAACATTAATGTAGGCAACTTTACCTTCTATACTCGCCCAGTCTGAAATTGCAGGTATTAAAACAATTTGATCACCATTAATTACACCTTCCATTCTTATAGATTCAGTTGGCCTAAATGGTTTAACTGCAGGGGTTACATCAGTAAAAGAAAGTGGCTTGCTGGCTAACTCTGCATTATCACTTATTTTTTGTCCAGAGCTGTTATCAAAATAATAAATAGGTCCATTTAGACTGGGAACTTCTGGTTGATTGAAATTCGAATATAAGAGTAACCCTGTAGTGTTAAAATCAACTTCAAAGTATTGATCTGCTTTTATTTGCTCTGTACTGCGGGCCATGTTCCAAATACACAGTTCATCTAGTTGTCCCCTATAGAATTTATCCACTTTGTTAACTGGTCCACTTGCCCCTACAACTACGCTACTGCCATAAAAGCCTCCGAAATCAATGCTGGCATAAGATGCGGTCTGTTCACCATCAATATACATACGAATAGTTCCACTTCTGGTCAAGCTCAATGCAATATGATGCCAGCTGTCGTTATTTACTTGACTAGTACCGAATGTATACTTATTGCCTTCTGCCTGCAACTCAACTCCTCCATTGGCATTCATATTGATAGCCCATCTGTTGCGGTATCCATTACTTGCAATTGCATCGGTAGTATCTCCCTTTCCATTAGAAAATAATGTTGCAATACCCGTTTGGTTGGTTTTCATCCAGAAAGAGATCGTAGCATCCATTTCTTTTGAAATAATTGCATTAGTCGCTCTTGATAAATTCAAATAATTGGTACCATCAAAACTGTAGGCAGTCCCTTTCGGAAAAATATCCCAGTTCGTATTTGAAATTGCAAGGTGCTTGAACCTGGCTAAATCATTTGCAACTACTCCATTTCCTTCGTTCATTGGCCAATATCCCAAAAGACCTATCTCACTGCCACTGAATGTGCTATTCATATTTACGATTGCCATTTCTCGAGAAATGTATTTCTTCCAAAATCTCAGATCGTGCAAATTGCCTCTAAACGTATTCCCACCAAGTACAATTGAATTTTCATTGGTGAAATTAATTGGGGCAACAACAACACTCTTTAACTCAGTACTGTTTTCAATGATCGTTAATTTCTTAGCAATAGCATCATAGGAAAGAGCATAGTAATTAAATTTGCTGTCTTTTGTAATTCTTGCTCTTATAGATTGTCCTCCAATAGTATATTGTAGATCACTATCAATTAACTCTATTTTTAATCCACCCAATTGACTCAATAAGGTAGATGTTCCAGCAAGACTTGTATTTTTTAGCCAGAACTCTATACTGAAGTCCCCAGTTGTGATGGCTGGCTTTTCAATAGTAGCTGTATTATTAGTACCATTAAACGCAAGTGAAACTTCATGCTTTACAGGCAATTGATTTTTTTGTACCAGAAATTCAAACTTCGTAACGGTTGCATTGGTTTTCACAGGTTCACTAAACCGCAATGTGATATCATCTCCTAAATTCAATATTCCATTCCTAGGAGTTGGCGTTCCAAAGAGTACTGGAGCGGTGAGATCCACTTTGCCTTCAACGACTTCCGATTCAAATGAAGTTTGATTGTTACAGTTTGTTCTGGCCCTTAATTCATAACTGCCATTAGCAAGACCCGATGCTGCAATATCCCATGCATAATTCAATTCAATGCCAGTTATCACTTCAATATCCTTTTCACCTCCAAGTTTTGCAGTATCAAAATCCGCTTGTGTTCGATAATAGGTTCTTAA
>JBFYPP010000106.1:0-6504 GCA_041303255.1 Chitinophagia bacterium
CCATTCAAGAAGTCATCGCTATACATACGAGTATAGATTTTCGTGTATACATGATTGGCTTTGTGCCTGGCTTTGCTTATATGGGAACAATTCCTGTTTCATTAGAAACAAAAAGAAAAAACAATCCGCGCTTGGCTGTACCAGAAGGAAGTGTTGCCATAGCTGGTTTACAAACTGGTATTTATCCTGCAACTATTCCGGGTGGATGGAATATTCTTGGCAGGACTCCAGTGAAGATGTTCGATAAGACTAAAGCGTCTTGCAGTTTTTTACAAGCTGGCGATGTCGTTCAGTTCAAATCCATTACCAAAAAAGAATTTGAAGAGTACCAATGAGCATCACTATTATAAAACCAGGTATAAGTTGTAGTATCCAGGATTTAGGTCGCTGGGGCTACCAACAATTTGGTGTCCCCATTGGTGGTGCGATGGATACAATCTCGACAACGACTGCCAATAGAATTTGTGGGAATGACGATAATGCAGCTGTACTGGAATGTACACTTCATGGTTTAGAAATAAAATTCAATAGTACGATAGCTTTTGCCTTAAGTGGTGGTGGAGCAAGAGCAACAATCAATGGTGAAACAGTTGCTTACAACAGACTCATTAAAGTAGTTGCAGGTTCTGTTATAAAACTACATTCCGATCCACATGGTTGCAGGACCTATATTGCAATTGTAGGTGGATTGAAAATAGAAAAAGAATTAGGTAGTACATCGACTTATGTTTCTTCACAATTGGGTGGTTATAAAGGAAGGAACTTAGAAGCTGGTGATGAGTTGGCATTAAAGAAAAATAATATTGAAACGGATCTATCAAAAGACATCATCATCAATGAAAATGGTTTTGGCATTTCGAAATGGAAGGCACAGGTCAGTGACCTACCACACTTACAAGATCTAGTTGAAATTACTTGTGAGAAGGGACCAGAGTGGGAACTGTTTGATGAAGTATCACAAGCACAATTTTTCAATCAACTCTTTACTATTGCACCACAATCGAATCGCATGGGTTATCGATTGGATGGTGTTTCATTATTACTCAAAGAAAAAACAGAACTGATATCGACGGCAGTCACGCGAGGCATTATACAAGTAACCAACGAAGGCCATCCCATCATCTTAATGTCCGATGCGCAAACCATTGGTGGTTATCCGCGTATTGGAAGAGTTAGTTCAAAAGATATTTCACTGCTAGCGCAATGTAGGCCGGGGATGAGGATTAGATTTAAAATTAATCTACAAAAGTCTCTTTAATCACTCGCTTGCAATTACGAATTTCTCTTTCAGTAAGTGACTCAAATTTTTTGACTATTCTTAATTTGTCGACTGTCCGGATTTGATCTAATACAACCCATCCCGACTGGCCATTTTGATTGACTTCTACTCTTGTTGGATATGGCCGACTGGATGATGTCATCGGAGCAATGGTAATTGTTCGCAAATTCTTATTCATCTCATCAGGTGAAATAACAACACATGGTCGTGTTTTTTTTATTTCACTGCCCATCGTCGGATCCAGATTAACCAACACAACTTCGTATTGTCTTATTTCCACTCCTCAAAATTTTCATCCTCAAAAAAATCATCCATCAGTGGCTGATCATCTCCGTTTTCATGCATTTGCCTAAAGGCTTCATCCCAACCTTTGCGTGGTGTAGTAATAGGCCTCAATACAATTTGCTCTTCTTCAAGAATCATCTCGACCTCTTCTGAGATATTGTATTTTGCCAGGACTGTTTTACTCAGTCGGAAACCCTTAGAGTTACCTATTTTGATGATTGGAACCTTCATTATTGGATAAATGTAATTACAAAGTTATTACATTTTTATGAAATACCCTTAATTCGATACTCCACCTTTAACCGAACTTATCCTTTCATTTATATACCTCACCCTCTCCTTTGAATCAGGGTGGGTGTTAACCCATTGAAGTACTTCGGGTGTTTTTGATTGTTCTGCCAGTTTAGCCAGGAAAGAGGACAACATACTGGGATCCATTTTTGCCTTAAGCATATAATCAACAGCTTTCAGATCCGCATCTTTTTCCAATGATCTATCATAGGCAGTAGATGTGATAGTTGAAAGTGCATTTCTAACCACCTCACCACCAATATCTCCTAGTGTTAGATTGAGGATAACTGATAGTCCAATTTCTTTGCCTAATTTTTTTACAACATGCCCAGATTCTATATGGGCTATTTCATGGGCAACAACTCCTGCAATTTCTTCTTGATGATCTGCAAAGTCAATCAATCCTGTATGGACAACCAAATGTCTTCCTGGCATGGCAAATGCATTAATCTCTTTGTTGTTTACTACATGGACTTTTATCGTTGAAGATTTGATTCCATTTGATGAACAAAGCTGATTGACCATCTGAAGTATGGGCAAGACGAGTTTCTCATCTTTTACTTCCACCATTTCGGCACTATATGACTTCCAGAAAACATCACCGAGTTGCTCATCAACATTCTCAGTAATTTTTTTAACGCCAAATAATCCACTCCAATTGATTTTGGAGTAGACATAATAACATCCACCAAAAACCAATGAAATACATAAAAAGAGAAAAAACAACTTCTTCATTCTTCTAATATAAAATATAAGTATGAGGCTAAAAAAAGTAGAATTCTCGAACAAATGGTTTTATTGTAAATAAAAGAGTAGATTGAATCATATTGTCTCTTTAGATCTAATAACACATTAGAAAAATTTACGGTGGCTTTATTAAAATTATGCAATCGACATATTTTAAAAGCCAACCAGGAATTTTATATTCCCGCTTCGCACTTGTTTTTGTAATCCTCCTTTCAATTGTAACAATTGTTTCATCATGTTTTTTTAACCAGGAAAAAATAGAGAAAGAAGTTGTAATTCAAATGAATGACAATAGCTTAGTAGGTTCAAGTCAATGTAAGAGTTGCCACTCAGAAATCTATAACCAGTTTCTGGCTACTACACACAAAAGAACGTCAATGACTGCCAACGAAAAGAATATCCTGGGCAGCTTTGAGGATGGCGAAAATAACTATGCTTTCAATTATTTTGATGGCGTTGTGATGAAAGATCTTGATTCTGGATTTTATCAAGTCAATTTTATAAATAGGGAGTTTGTTAAAGCATATCGTTTTGATATGGTAATTGGTTCTGGAACAAGGGGACAAAGTTATTTGTATTGGAACAAGAACCAATTGTTTCAATTACCAATATCGTATTATACAATGGCTGATGCCTGGTCTAATAGTCCGGGTTATTCTGATCAAGCTGCCTACTTTAGAAGGTCCATTAAAAGCCAATGTATGGGATGCCACAGTAGTTATGTAGATGTCATTTCAAAAGATAAACAACCCATAGAGGAATTTGATAAAGAAAATATAGTCTATGGCATTAACTGTGAAAAATGTCATGGTGCGGGCGGTAAACATGTGAATCATTTTACTTTAAATCCAGATGCCAAGGGCGAAAATTTTATAGTAAATGCAAAACATCTTTCCCAACAACAACAGTTGGATGCTTGTGCAATTTGTCATTCAAGCACATCTAAAGATTTTATACCTGCCTTAAATTTTCAAACTGGAAACTCATTAATTCATGATTCTTCCAAAACAAACCTACTGGCAAAAGTAGATGTTCATGGCAACCAATATGGGTTACTTGTTGAGAGTGCCTGTTTTATGAATTCTACAAAAATGACATGCACTACCTGCCACAATCCACACGAAGAGCAAAGAGGAAACGTTGCCATGTTTTCTCAAAAATGCATGCAATGTCACTCCGTAGAAAAAAATAATTTCTGTAAACTATCAGGAAAAGTTGGAATTTCTACTCTTCAGGCAAACTGTATTGACTGTCATATGCCAAACAGAGAATCACAAATACTAAATGTAAAACTAGATACAGAAGTTGAAAATAGTCCAGCTGTAATTCGATCCCACTTGATTGCAGTTTATCCCGAATCCCCAATCAAGATTTCACAAATCTATGTAAGGGAGAATCTTGAAAAATCAGGAATAGGCTTTGGTTTTTTGAATGAACATTTCTAATCGTTAGCCCTTTACAAGAAATATAATTATCATACCGTTGATCAATAATTTTTAATGACGCTATACCCCTTTTTGAATATTCCAAAACCAATTGAGTAATACCAAAACAATAATAAAAAAGGAGAATTTTTTGTTTTGAAAGAAACTGAGGAATTGAAGATAATAAGTCCATAAAGTTTTTTTGCCATTCCAATAATCATACAATATCCAAAAGGGGAAGACAACCATCCCCATAAAAGCGACTATGCCAAATGGATTCATCAACAACGCAGTTGATAAATCTCCTTGCAATAAATGCAATACAGAACGGGTTGTGCCACAAGAAGGGCAGGGTAGACCGACAGTATTCTTTAGTAAGCAAATTTCTAAGCCAGGATTCGACTGCTGAAAATAAAATAGATTCCAGGCCATCCAACCGAGCCCAACTACAAGAAATGAGGTGGTGAAATAATAAAACTTTCTTAATTCAGTCATCATCCAACGATCTGCTGAAACATCTCAAAGTTTTTTTCTTTGGTCTTGCCCATGATCAAAAACCAATCTACTATCACCCAAATACCAAGACCACCACAAGTCAACAATTTGGCAATTCCCAAACCAGTATCACCAATCAAGAATCGATCAATGCCAAGGGCCCCAACGAGTACCGATATAATTAAACTGGTGGTTGGATCTTTGAATTGCAAGGTTTGGATATAAACCCATTTTGATTCATCGGTTGCAATCAATCTTTCTCTGACATACATCAATTGGTTGTGTTGAAAATACTTGGCGTTGTTTATTACAAACATGTCCACTCTACTAATTTCCATTTATCTGATTTTAAATTTAATCATTCGTTTCTTCCTGACCCCTTTTCCCTAATCCCTTATCCCTGTTCCCTACTCCCTAAACCCTACTCAACTTCACCGGAGTTGTCTTATTCGCATTCCACTGACAAACATAAATACTCTGGTCTTCATCCACACAAACATCATGTCCATGCATGAAAACTTTTGATTCATGTTGCAAAGTTGGCTGTAACACCCCGTTCTGGTAAACAGGGGCTGTACCACCCGGACTCGAAACTACTTTATTGCTCTTATCCAGAATTGTCACAAACCCTGTATTCGCATTGCGCTTAGCTTCTTTATCATTCGACCAACAAACACCTGCATAAAGATGCTCTCCATGAATTACCGGTCGGCATACATACATACCCGGTGTATCAATACGTCCTTTATATACCCCATCCATAGTATATATTTTAAAACAACATTCATCCCTGGATGTACAAATCAATTGCGGATTGTTCTTGTCTCTTGTATCTACCACAACACCATGTGCATTGTATAAATTATGTTCTTTGTTGGCATTGTTCCTTCCACCAAATTTTTTAATAAACCTTCCTTTATGGTCGTAATGCAAAATATAATCAGAACCGTAACCGTCTGCTACATAAATATCTCCATTTGGAGCGACTGCTGTTTCAGTTGGTTGAAAACGTTCATCGTCTTTGTATGCACCTATGGTCTGTGGTTGTCCTAATGTAAACAAGATGCGTCCATTCAAATCAGTTTTGATGATTTGTCCAGCTTGTGCTTGAAACCCACCCGACTTATCATTATAAAATCCACAATCGACAATCAACAAAAAATCTTCTCCATTCTCTTTGCTGATTGTAAGTCCATGACCTCCTGGATAGGCGGTACCCCAGGAATCCAGCAACTTGCCAGACTTATCAAATACCAAGATGTTGTTGTGTATATCATCTCCCAACATAATCATTCGACCCTTGCTATCCTGAATCATTTCATGGCAATTGATTACAGGGTGATTGGCAGGATTGATTTTTGCCCATCCATGATCTACTTTATAGGTAAACCCATTTTGTCCAATAACCAACTCATCGGGTTGCAGATGCTTTTTCCCAATTGAAAATGCAAAACTTTTGCTAGCAAGCAATCCTGCAGAAGCAACTGCAGTCGATCTGATAAATGTTCTTCTGGATTTCATAAAATGAATATACTGAATTTAAGTAACTTGTTTGCATGAAGCAATGGGTGGATTTAAATTGTGATCTTGGCGAAGGTTGTACAACGGATGAGGCAATAATGCCCTTCATTAGTTCGGCCAATATTGCCTGCGGATACCACGCAGGAAATGAAGAAATTATCAAACAAACCGTATTGCTTGCAAAAAAATTCAATGTTGCAATCGGCGCCCATCCTTCCTACCCAGATAAAGCAAATTTTGGGAGGAAAGAAATGGATCTGCCGCTCCAGGAAATCAAAGACCTGGTAATTGAACAAATCCAAATTGTAAAAAAAATAGCAGCAGAAGCAGGACGCTCTCTTCATCATGTTAAACCACATGGTGCACTTTACAATAGCGCAGCAAGGGATATCAATATAGCAATCATCATCGCAGAAGCTGTTAAGGAGGTCGATCCAAAATTAATTTTATTCGGACTCGCCA
>JBFYPP010000107.1:0-6453 GCA_041303255.1 Chitinophagia bacterium
TTGGGATGGTAAGTACAACGGGAAACCACTTCCTTCTGGTACTTATTATTATGTAATCAATACCAATTCGGAGAGAAAATCAATTGCGGGTTATGTAACTATTCTAAAATAATTAAATGAGGTCTGTTTTACTGATAATTATGTTATTTGTCTTTAAGGGAACTGAAGCACAGTTTCGTCCTCACTATACCCAATACATACTAAATAATTATATCGTAAATCCAGCGTTAACAGGAATTGACAACTATATTGATGTAAAAATGAGCATGCGTAACCAATGGTTGGGTATTGATGGTGCTCCCAAAACATTTTATGCAACAGTCCATGGCTCATTGGGTAAAGATGATTTCAGACAAAATGCCACTTCGTTTGACATGATTGGGCAGAATACCAGGGGCAATGAATTTCTACCTCAATACACCACTGCAGCTCCTCACCACGGCATTGGGTTTACTGCTTTAAATTACAAGACAGGGTATATCAACCGGATTACCAGTTATGCTACATATGCCTATCATATTGGATTAAACGAAAACACCAGTTTGTCGGCCGGCTTTGGCTTGGGGTTCAGTTCGTTCAATATCGATCGTTCTAAAATAACCTTGGCCAATTCATCGGATCCTTTTGTAGATGAAACGATTGCCACCATGAAAAAAATAAAGCCGGAACTTAATGCAGGACTTTGGCTGTATTCTTCAAAATATTTTATCGGAATCTCTGCTCAGCAAATCATTCCATCTAAATTAAGTTTAGTCGACAACGCCGAGAATAAGTCCACTTTAGTGCCACACTTATTCGCTACAGCCGGGTACCGAGTTCCAATCAGCTTTGATGTGTCTTTCATTCCTTCTGTAATGGTTAGGTACATTTCAAATTTACCTATAGGTGTAGACTTCAATCTAAAAGCACAGTTTCAAGACGCTTTCTGGATTGGGGCAAATTATAGAAACCAGGATGGTTTTGCGGCAATGTTGGGTATGAACTTTGCAAAAAAAGTGCAAATAAGCTATGCCTATGATTTGAATAAGGGACAATATCTGTTAAGCACCATGAATAGGGGAACACACGAAATAGTACTTGGGTTTTTACTCAACAACAAGTATGGGTCTCTTTAGCTAAAACGGTTAATTTTTAGTATTGAATTAGAATCACTATTTTTATCAAAATTTGAATAAATGAACAAGAAGCTGGGATATATTTTTGTAATTGCTGTTACACTTTCTGCTCTTTCTTGCAAGAAGTCTGGTGGAACTACACCACCTGCACCTCCGCCTGCCGTTGAAGAAAATATTGCATTTTCAATTGAGCCTGATCCAGGTACAACCACGGTGACTTCTACAACCTCTACTTATCCGTATACTGTTAAATTAACCTCTAAATTACCTTCTACAGGTATTCACGTTGATCAAGCAACACAATTGGATACTGACAATTCAGCACCATCATTTACGAGGGTAAGTTCAACTTCATCAACTTCTTATAGCTTAACAACATCAACCTTAGATCCGGGCAAACTTTATAAAGTTACCATCGTTTTAACTAGTCAAAAAACTGCTTCTAATATGCTTACCAAAACATTTAGAGTAGCTAAAAAATAAATTGGATAATGTTCAATAAAACAAAAATCCCCTTCATTTGAAGGGGATTTTTTATAAAAGGAAATTGTATTATTTTTTTTCTTCAGTGATTTTGATTTCCATCTTTTCGCCTTTTAAATACTGCTTGTATTTTTCAGCCGCAACTTCCTTTCCATTAACGGTTAATACACCATTTTCGTATTGAATTGATATAGACCCATCTCCAATTAAGCCATCTTCTTTTAAGGCTGAGATAAGGCCATTATCAGGACGTTCAATTATAGTAATTTGAGATTGAGAAGTATCATTACTTTGTATAGAAATTTGAACATTTTTCTCAATTTTTTGCTCAACAGGTATTGCATCAGACTCATTTAATTGTGCGAGAGTAGGAGCTATGACGAGAGAAACAATAGACATTAATTTAATGAGGATATTCATTGATGGACCAGAAGTGTCTTTGAAAGGATCACCAACGGTATCACCAGTAACTGAAGCCTTGTGTGGTTCTGACTTCTTGTAATAAATTTCTCCATTTATTTCTACACCCTTCTCAAAACTCTTCTTTGCATTATCCCATGCGCCACCTGCATTGTTCTGGAAAATTCCCATTAATACCCCACTTACTGTTGCACCTGCTAAGAAACCGCCAAGCGCTTCCGGACCAAGCAAAAATCCAATCAACAATGGAGATACAATTGTTATGGCACCAGGCAACAACATTTTTTTGAGAGAAGCTTCAGTTGAAATGGCAACACATTTATCGTATTCTGGTTTTCCTGTACCTTCCATAATTCCAGGAATCGTACGGAACTGACGTCTCACTTCTTCAACCATTGACATGGCAGCTTCACCCACAGCTCTGATTGCAAGAGAAGAGAAAATGAATGGTATCATTCCCCCTATAAACAAAGAGGCTAAAACATCCGCTTTGTAAATATCGATGTGTTGGTTATTAGGCATTGCAACTCCAACAAAAGCCGCAAAAAGTGCTAAGGCAGTTAAGGCCGCTGAAGCAATTGCAAATCCTTTTCCACTTGCTGCTGTTGTATTACCCACGGCATCAAGGATATCCGTTTTTTCGCGAACCTCACTAGGCAACTCACTCATTTCTGCAATACCACCTGCATTGTCTGCAATTGGACCAAATGCATCAATGGCCAACTGCATTGCGGTAGTGGCCATCATACCCGCTGCTGCTATGGCAACACCATATAAACCAGCACAAGCGTATGAACCATAAATACCACCAGCCAAAACTAAGATTGGTAAGAATGTACTTTCCATGCCTATTGCTAGTCCTCCAATAATATTTGTTGCATGTCCAGTTGCCGACTGGCGAATGATGCTCATTACAGGGCGCTTACCCATGGCCGTATAATATTCTGTAATGATGCTCATTAGCGCACCTACAATTAGTCCAACTGCTATCGCACCAATAACCCCATTACGCGTAAACTCTAAACCACGCAAAGACATAGTTTCTGGTAACATAAAACTAACTATGAAATAAGCAGCAATGGCTGTTAATACCATTGATCCCCAATTGCCCATGTTCAGTGCTTTCTGCACTGCCTCCGTGCTTGCACCTGCTGAGTCACTTATTTTTACAAACAATGTACCAACTATAGATAGAAGAATTCCAACACCAGCAATCACCATTGGCAATAAAATAGGGGCTAGTCCTCCAAAGCTGTCAATAGACTTTGTTTCTTGACCCAATACCATGGTTGCAAGTACGGTTGCAACATATGAACCAAAAAGATCAGCACCCATACCAGCTACATCACCCACATTATCACCTACATTGTCTGCAATGGTAGCAGGATTTCTTGGATCGTCTTCAGGAATACCGGCTTCCACTTTTCCCACTAAATCAGCACCCACATCGGCTGCCTTTGTATAGATACCTCCACCCACACGGGCAAAAAGAGCTATGGATTCTGCGCCTAAAGAAAAACCCGTAAGTACTTCAATGGTGCGCAACATCCCTTCTTCGTTTCCGTCAGGTGCAAAAAATTGTTTTAAAATAATGTATAGACCGCCTAAACCCAAAACAGCCAATCCCGAAACACCCAATCCCATCACTGCACCCCCTGTAAAAGATACATTCAAGGCTTTACTCAAACTTGTTTTTGCGGCTTGAGCGGTACGGACATTGGCTTTTGTAGCCACTTTCATGCCTATGTAACCTGCAGTTGCACTAAAAACTGCGCCAATGATGAAGGAGATTGAGATGCTCCAATGGCTACTTTCATTGCTTTGCGACATAAAGCCCAAGAGTAGGGCCACTATAGCAACAAAATAGCCAAGAATCTTCCATTCTGCTTTCAAAAATGCCATGGCGCCTTCAGCAATATAGGTACTGATTTCTTTCATTCGGTCTGAGCCTGCATCTTGCTTGGATACCCAGTTGAATTTTACTAGTGTGTAAAGAAGTCCGATTATGCCCATCAAGGGCACGAGATAGATCAAATTTTCCATAAACAGTTTCGTTCGTTTATTTTTTGATGTTTAACGGGGTTTTTCCGTCGTTATTTGGGGCAGCGAAAATAGTTAAAAAATGCGTAAAAACAGAGAAAAAGCAGCTGGTTTTTATCGAAAATGGTCAAAAAACAGTTGAGCTTAGTTGTAGGTCTAAAAAAATCAGAAAAACCATCTCTTTACTAGATGATTTCTCCATATCTCTTGTCCACCTATTCATCATCTTCTATGTTAATTCCATAACCATCAAAGATTCCTGCAATTCTTTTAGCTTGATAAATGCTTCTATTGAATTTATTTCCCAAAACAATGATGGCTGTTGAATCTTGAGGAAGTCGACTAAACACGGTATTGTTTCCATGCCACCATCCATTGTGGTAAATGATCTTTTTACCAGAGGGCATTTCGTAGAGACGCCATCCTAATCCATAGTTTTTAATTCCCTTTCTTTCGTAACTGTACCCTTTAAAGGCTTCTGATCTAATTTTTTCTGATATGAAAGCAGTATCATAAAGCGCCATATCCCATTTCATCATGTCTCTTGGGGTACTATAAATATTTTTATCGCCATAAATGGCATCTAAAAACATAAAAGGCTCTTTTTGGTTGTTGAATTTGAAGGAGGGGAGTACATTTTCTGATTTGTCCATTGAAAAAACAAAGCTATTGTCCATACCCAATGCCTTGAAAATTGTTTGATCTAAATAGGCCGAGAAACTAAGTGTACTCACCTTTTCAATCACCAAAGCAAGCAAGGCATAATTGGTGTTGCAATAATCAAAGTAGGCATCTGGTCTTCCGACCTTCAAAAGAGCTGACTTACTTATCATAAGCTGAAGCATATCCGCATTGGTAAGCATATTTTTAGTGTCCCAGCCTAAGTCTTCAGCAAAATATACATAATTGGGAAGTCCACTTCTGTGGTTCAAAAGATTTCTTACGGTAATTTTAGGATAAGGAAAACCAGGCAGAAATGTACTTACGGGTTGATCAATACTAAGTGTTTTAGAATCAAACAGCATCAAAGTAGCCATGGCTGTAAAGGTTTTGGAAACCGATGCCAAATGAAAGGAGGTAGAAGAATTGATCGTATCTCCTTTTAAAACTTCAGTCAAGCCATTGTAAGCTTCAAAGATTATTTTCCCATTTCTAGAGACCAAAATACCCCCATTAAAACGGGAGCGCAATAAGGTTTGTTGGAAAAACCGCTCACTTGAACTTCTTAATTCAAGGTCTTTGGGCGTCAAAACCACATTTTCAGCAATGTTTTTCTTGAAAGAGGGGAGATTATCCGTCACTGGCTTCCTTAGACTCGAGTCTGCAAAGTAGAAACCAGCCAAAAACAATAAAAATAAAACAGCAAATACCTTCAATTTCTGCATGTGGGCCCTTAAATTGGATGCGCAAAAATAAGTCGTTAATTTTGGACGAAATTACATTAAAAACCAATGGCCATAACAAACAAAACCAGCTATCCCAAAGACAAGATTAAAATCTTGTTTTTAGAGAACATCAGTGATGCTGCAATCAAAGTATTTAGAGATGCTGGGTATACTGATATTAAAAAAGTTGGTGGGGCACTTACCGAAGAGCAACTGATTGAAGAAGTTAAAAATGTACACCTATTGGGGATAAGGTCAAAAACCCAGGTTACTGAAAAAGTAATCAAACATGCTACAAAATTACAAGCCATCGGATGCTTTTGTATTGGCACAAACCAGGTTAATCTTCAAGCAGCCAGAAAAAAAGGGGTTGTTGTTTTTAATGCACCTTATAGTAATACAAGGTCTGTCGCTGAACTTGTTATTGGCGCTTCCATCATCTTAATCAGAAAAATTCTCGATAAAAATGCAGCTGCTCACAAAGGTATTTGGCAAAAAGATGCCAAAGGAAGCTTTGAATTGCGTGGAAAAACATTGGGTATCATCGGTTATGGCAACATTGGCTCACAGGTTAGTGTTTTGGCGGAAGCACTTGGAATGAAGGTTCTTTTTTATGACACATCAACTAAGTTGCAGCTGGGCAATGCTGAATCCAGAAAGTCGATCAAAGATGTTGTTGGTCAATCTGATATTATAACCTTACATGTACCTGAAACCGGTCAGACAAAAAATTTAATCAACAAGCCTTTACTCAAGCATTTTAAGAAAGGTGCTATCCTTATTAATTATGCAAGAGGGGAGGTGGTAGACCTTGAAGCGCTTAAGTCCTCGTTGCTCGATGGATTAATTTCTGGAGCTGCCATTGATGTTTTTCCGGTAGAGCCTGAAAAAAATGGTGATCTGTTCTCGTCTCCTCTTCAAAATATTCCTAATGTTTTGCTTTCCCCTCATGTGGGTGGATCAACAGAAGAGGCTCAATTCAATATTGGTGAAGATGTAAGTGCCAAACT
>JBFYPP010000108.1:0-6435 GCA_041303255.1 Chitinophagia bacterium
TGTGTTTATTACGCCTGGAGGAATTTTTGGAAATGCTGGTGATGGGTTTGTTCGTATTAGTCTATGCAGTAAGAAGGAAGTTTTGTTACAAGCTATTGAAAGGATAAAAAATAAGTTAGGATTCGCATAATCATTAACAGAGGAACAGATGAAAAAAAACTTTGCAATTGTTGGTGTTGGATTAATCGGTGGGTCTTTTGCATTGAAATGCAAGCGTAAGGGGCTGTCTCATAGGGTTTATGGGGTTGATAATAATCCTGCGCACGCAGATCAAGCAATTGGACTTTCACTTGTAGATGAAATGACAGATTTGGAAACTGCAATTGCAAATGCCGATGTAGTTGTAATCTCCATTCCGGTGAATGCACTTGCTGATTTACTTCCCCAAATTTTAGATCTGGTGGATGAACAGGTGGTTATTGATATGGGATCTACAAAAGGACATATTGGTGCTGTGGTTGAATCACATCCAAAGCGGGGCAGGTTTGTAGCTGCTCACCCTATGTGGGGTACTGAATATTCTGGACCAACTGCAGCAGTAGAAAATGCTTTTGAAAATAAAGCGGTCATCTTGTGCGATCTCGAAAAAACGGATGCTGATGCCGTGACCATTGCTGAAGAAATTTTCATGGCGATGCAGATGCGAATTATACAAATGAATGCAAATGACCACGACCTTCATGCGGCATACGTAAGTCATATTGCACACATCACTTCATTTGCCCTTGCCAACACTGTATTAGAAAAAGAAAAAGAAGACAATGCTATTTTTGAAATGGCTAGTGCCGGATTTGAAAGCACGGTTCGTTTAGCCAAGAGCAATCCTGAGATGTGGACACCCATCTTGATGCACAACCGAGAAAATGTACTGGATGTTTTGAATGAGCATATTTCACAACTTAAGAAATTCAAATCCTGTCTTGAAAAAGAAAATTGGGAATACTTAAATGAATTGATGTCCAGCGCAAACCAAATCAAAAGAATTATTCAATAAAATAACACACTCACAATTTATTAATTTTATATCATGGAAAATTTAGCCGCCACACAAAAATCAGCCGTACTGACTGCATGGGGAAAACGTCCGCTCATTATTTCTGGTCCTTGTAGTGCTGAATCCGAAGAGCAAGTAATTGAAACAGCTCAACGATTGGCCAAAACAGGCATGGTAAACATGCTCCGTGCAGGTATCTGGAAACCAAGAACCAAGCCCGGTATGTTTGAAGGTGTTGGGGCTAAAGGCTTGCCTTGGTTGCAACAAGCAAAAAAGTTGACTGGCTTGCCAACAACAGTTGAAGTAGCAACAGGAAAGCAAGTTGAGGATGCGCTCACGTTTGATGTTGACGTACTTTGGGTTGGCGCCAGAACTACTGTGAATCCATTCAGTGTTCAAGAAGTAGCAGATGCACTTCGTGGTGCAAACGTTCCTGTAATGATTAAAAACCCCATCAATCCAGATTTAGAGTTGTGGCAAGGTGCTGTAGAACGAATTTCAAGAGCAGGAATTAAAGAGATCGGATTGATTCACCGTGGTTTTTCATCCTATGGCAATACAGAATTTAGAAATGCACCTATGTGGCATTTGGCCTTGGAAATGAAACGAAGAATGCCGGGGATGTTGATGGTAAATGACCCTTCGCATATTTGTGGCAGAAGAGATATTCTTCAATCTACAGCACAAAGAGCAATTGATCTCGATTTTGACGGCTTAATGATTGAAAGCCATATTGACCCAGATAATGCATGGAGTGACGCAAAACAACAAATTACACCAGAGCGATTGGGTGAAATGATCGAAGCCATTAGTTGGAGAAATGAACATGTACCTTCCCCTTCTTTTCATGCGGCTCTAGATAAACTGCGGGAACAAATCAACCACATTGATGATGAATTAATGCAATTGATTTCTCAAAGAATGTCTATAGCAGAACAAATTGGTTCTTACAAAAAGAACAACAACGTAACTATTTTTCAGCAAAGCCGGTGGAATGAAGTGCTTGAAAAAGCGTTGGCAAAAGCTTCAAAAGTTGGGTTAAGTGAAGAATTTATCACACGCTATATGGATGCTATCCACATGGAAAGTATCAATAGACAAAACCAGATCATGAACAACGACTAATTTTTATGATAAAAAAGACATACAAATTTTCAAGTGCTAACGTTGATGTATACTTTGCTGCAGCATTCAAGCAGCTGAATAAAGTTGTCGATCAAAAAAAAGCTATTCTCATCACGGATGAACATGTGTTTAAAGCCCATAAGGCAAAGCTTAAAGGCTGGAATGTGATTACGCTTAAAGCGGGTGAGCAATATAAAATACAACCAACCGCTGATGCCATCGTAGAGCAGCTGATTTCATTTCAGGCAGATCGATCATCCGTTTTGGTTGGTGTTGGTGGGGGTGTAATTACTGATCTAACAGGATACGTTGCATCAATTTACATGCGTGGAATTCAATTTGGCTTTGTTCCTACAAGTTTGTTGGCCATGGTGGATGCATCTATTGGAGGAAAAAATGGAGTTGATGTGGGCGAATACAAGAATATGGTTGGGGTAATTCGTCAGCCTTCGTTTTTATTTTACGATAGTGATTTTTTAGTTACGTTGCCTGAACTAGAATGGTCAAATGGATTTGCCGAAATCATCAAGCATGCTTCCATACTTGACAGCGCTTTGTTTGCGCGTTTAGCTAAAATGAATTTGGCTCAGCTGCAAGCGGATAAAAAACTAATGGATCTAATTATTCGAAAGAATGTGGAGATCAAGTCTTCAGTAGTAAAGAATGATGAATTTGAGAAAGGGGATAGAAGACTTTTGAATTTCGGACATACACTTGGTCATGCATTAGAAACGCAATATGAGCTTTCACACGGACAAGCAGTTGCTTTGGGAATGGTTTTTGCTTCTTGGTTATCCAATAAATTATTGGGTTTCAAATCTCAATTAGATGTTGAACAGCTGTTGGTGCAATACGGATTGCCTACCCGTGCTGTTTTTGATGTGGATCGTGTTTTTGAAATTTTTAAAATGGATAAAAAACGGGCTACAAAAAACATGAGGTTTGTCTTGCTTTCCGCCATTGGTAAAAGCCGTGTTGTTGAGTTGTCACTAACCGAATTAAAAAAACATTTGGTTGCGTTCAATAAATTAAACAAAGCGCAAAAATGATTGTAACAATACATCCTTCTTCGGTTCATGGAAGTATAAGAAGTCCGCGTTCTAAAAGCGACATGCAAAGGGCTTGTGCTGCAGCTTTGTTGCACAAGGGTACAATAACTATTCAAGACCCTGGCAGAAGCAACGATGATCTGGCAGCACTTGATGTCATTGTTAAGTTAGGAGCATCGATAAATGATGAGGGTGATTTTATCACTATTTCCAGTAATGGCGTAAATCCAAAACAGAATCAAATTGATTGTGGAGAAAGTGGTTTGGGTATAAGGATGTTTACACCCATTGCCGCTTTGTCTGATCTTGAACTAACCATTCAAGGAACAGGCTCTTTGGTTAGTCGTCCAATGGATTTTTTTGATCAAATCTTTCCTCAGTTGGATATTTCAATAACAACACGTGAAGGAAAACTTCCCTTGCTAGTAAAAGGGCCTTTGGTGCCTAAAGATATTCAGGTAGATGGAAGTTTAAGTTCTCAGTTTTTAACTGGACTATTAATGGCTTACTCAGCGAGCAACGCAAGTGGGGTGACGATAACTGTACAGGATTTAAAAAGTAAGCCTTATGTCGATCTTACTTTACGTGTGTTAAAAGATTTCGGCATGAAACTGCCCTTGGTCAATAACCATAAGCAATTTGAGTTTTCTGTAAAAGACCACCAGCAGCCAGTTGGGAGCATGAATTACAAGATTGAAGGTGATTGGAGTGGCGCTGCTTTTTTGTTTGTTGCTGGTGCCATTTCAAATACAATTACAATCGAGGGCATGCGCTCAGATTCTGTTCAGGCCGATATAAAAATAGTAGAAGCAATTAGAGATGCAGGTGCCAACTTGACCTATGATGATGGGAAATACACTGTTGGTCCCGCCCACCTCAAAGCATTTGAATTTGATGCAACCGAATGTCCAGATCTTTTCCCGCCTTTGGTTGCATTGGCAGCCTATTGCGATGGAATTACAAGAATCAAGGGTGTCAATCGGTTAGCGCACAAGGAGAGTAACCGTGGATTGACATTACAGGATGTTTTTGGTAAGATGGGTGTTGAGGTTGAGTTGGTTGGAGATTTGATGCTGGTGCATGGCGGTAAACAAGTACTTGCCGCACAAGTGCATTCACACCACGATCACCGAATTGCAATGGCAGCAGCAATAGCAGCATTGGGGGCATCCGGGCCAATCATTATTGAAGCAGCGGAGGCCATCAATAAATCTTATCCTGAATTTTATAACCACTTAAAAAGCTTAGGTGTTCAATTAGAAACAGAAACCAATTAAATTCGTATCATGAATCAGTTTGGCAAACTTTTTACAATCAGCATCTTTGGCGAATCACATGGAGAAAGCGTGGGTGTTGTTATTGATGGTTGTCCCGCTGGTATGCCCATCTCCGTTGAAGATTTTATAGAGGATACTGAACGTAGAAAGGGCGGCATGCAAAAAGGGACTACTCCCAGGCAGGAAGAGGATCTTCCCTTGTTTAAGAGCGGTGTGTTTAATGGGAAAACAACAGGTGCACCATTGACCTTGCTTTTTGAAAATAAGAATACCCGTTCAGGTGATTATGAAAAACAAAGAGCAGTTCCAAGACCAGGTCATGCTGATTTTGTAGCCAATAAAAAATTTGCTGGCTTTGAGGATTATAGAGGCGGCGGTCACTTTAGCGGTCGACTTACCCTATGTTTGGTGGCTGCAGGTGTAGTGGCAAAAAAAATGTTAGCACCTTTAAAAATAGTTGCTACCATCACGGCCATCGGAGGAGAAACTAATGTTGAGCAAGGATTGCAAAAAGCAATAGAAAATAAAGATTCAGTTGGTGGTATCGTGGAATGCAGGGTAGTTAATTTACCAATCGGACTTGGAGAACCATTTTTTGATTCAGTAGAATCATTAATTGCGCATGCAGTATTTGCCATACCCGCTGTTAGGGGAATTGAATTCGGTACAGGATTCAAGGCTGCTGAAATGTTTGGAATAGACCACAATGATGCTATTGAAAATGGCGAGGGCAAAACAATTACCAATCATGCAGGTGGTATTGTTGGTGGCATTACCAACAGCAATGAATTGGTGTTTAGAATTGCAATAAAGCCGACTTCCTCTACCCCTAAGGAGCAGCAGACCTACAATTGGGAAACAGATCAGGTGGACAGTTTTGCAGTAAGGGGAAGACATGACCTGTGCATCGCCTTGCGCGTTCCTCCAGTATTGGAAGCAGTTACTGCCATAACATTAGCAGATCTGATGCTGCGCGAACAAAGAATTAAAAGAGTATATTCATAAAATTATGCCAATCATTTACCATATTACTACATCCTCCGCTTGGGATAAAGCAAAATTAGAAGGAGCTTATACTGCGCCATCATTAATAAATGAAGGTTTCATTCATTGCAGTCACGAAGACCAATTAGCGGATGTAAAGCAGCGCTATTTTCAAGAGGCTACAGATCTCGTATTACTTACTATTGATACTGATTTACTGTCTAGTCAATTTATTTTTGAATGGTCGCCTTCCGTGCAAAATACTTTTCCGCATGTATACGGACCAATCGATTTAAAAGCAGTGGTGGATGTGAAATCCTATTGATGTATTCCTAATTCCTTGCCAGCGCATTTTCCACCCAACTCCAATACAAGGTAAGGCTGTTCCATTTCTCTTGCAATTGAAATGAATTCATTTACATCTGCAGTATTAAATGCAAACAGGTCATAGTGACAGGGTATAACAAAGGGGATCTTGCATTTTTTTGCAAGTGTAACTGCTTCTTTGGCATTTAGATTTCCAGCTACTTTTCTTGCAGGTTCATTGCCATTAATTGGCAATAAAGCAAGCTGTGGTTTGAAGTCGTTGATTAATTCTTCTAAACCCTCATAGTATAAAGTATCTCCGCTATGGTAAATTTTATATGGGCCAACTTGAATAAAATAGCCCAGGTATAAACATTGACCTTTTTCGTTTCTATCGATTGTGTTGTGTGCAGCAGGGATTGCTATGAAACTGAAATCTCCTTCAGTATAATTTTCGCCGTCATTCAATCCAATTGGAATTTGAATATCCATTTTTAAACGGTTGGTCACAAATTCCCTGTTGGCTTCCGGAATGATTAATTTACATGCTGGGTTGTTCTTAATAATGGGGAGAAGGGTCTCGGCATCTAAATGATCAGTATGGTTGTGGCTTGATGTAATAAAATCAATGCTGGGTAGCAAGGCAGGATCTACCACCAATTCACTGATTCGCTCATGTGGTTTCTCCGTGTCTTTGTAT
>JBFYPP010000109.1:0-6343 GCA_041303255.1 Chitinophagia bacterium
GTGGTGACAATCATTTTATTTCGATCAACAATTCCACCAAGTCGCTCCTGTATTTCAAACAAGTTATCTATGGTATAAATATGATGATCCCCGTAAAATAAAGCATCATAGGTTTTAGTAGCCTCATGGATATATTCAGTAAGCGGTTGGGGATTTGCAATACCACAGACCAAGAGTATTTCTGCATCCTTAGATAACGGTTGTTTTTCATTGCTGATGATGTGATAGGGCGTTTCGTATTTGATGCTTGTGAAAAATACCTGTTGATGAGACAAGGGATCGATTTCATTCATAATTTGATAACGCTCTTGTTGTGATAATGAAGACGGACATTTAGTTACAATAATTACATCCGCTCTTCTAGCGCTTTCTTTCTCATCCCTCAAATCACCTGTTGGAAGATAAAAATCCCTGGTATATAAATTTGAATAATCAGTGAGTACAATATTAAACCCCGCAATGATTTCCCGATGTTGAAATGCATCATCGAGAATGACCAATTTTGTTTCGGGCCTATCAAACAACAATTGTGGTATAGCCTCAATTCGTTTCTCGCCAACGGATACAGCAATATCTGGATGCGACAAATGAAACTGCATCGGTTCATCTCCTATTTCGATGGCTGAAGAGTTTTCATTTGCCAATACATATCCTGAAGTTCTTCTTTTGTAACCGCGACTAAGCGTAGCAAGAGGGTAATCGGTTTTTAAAAAACCAACTAAAAAATCTACCATGGGTGATTTACCAGTGCCGCCTACAGATAAATTACCAACACCTATAACAGGAAGATTAAAAATTACTCCACCAATAATTTTTTTCTCGTACAACCAATTACGAAATGAAAGTATCCATCCATAGACAATTGCCAATGGAAAAAGGAATAGCCGAAATGACCGTAAGTAAACATTTTTAAAATGCATAAACCCGTTCTGGTGTAATGCAAAAATCGAGCTTTTTATCGAAGAAATCCACATCTTCAATGCAATCAATCGGAGAAAGAAATGAAAGTCCCACTTTTATAACATCCTCTTTGCATTTGGACAAAAAACGGTCGTAATACCCTTTCCCGTATCCTACCCTATTCCCTTGCAAATCGAAACCCAATAAGGGTACAAATACCAAATCTAACTCCTTTGGCATAATTTCCTTACCTCCAACTGGCTCTGGAATACCATATTGGTTCATATCAAAGTACATATCCTCTTCATGCAAATAATGTTTCATCGAAAAATCTAATGGTGAAACCTTTGGATAAACGATTTGTAATCCAGGATTTGAAAATTTAAGCCATTCTAAAAGCGGATCAGTATCAGGTTCATTGTTCTTGTAAATTGGCAAATAAGCATGTACATAATTAAAATAAGGCAATGCCAATTCCTGAAATCGAATCAATAAAAGGTCTTGATAGACATTAACTTGCAGTGTTGTTAATGATGACCTTTGTTGGCGAAATAAAATTCTGGCTTCCGCTTTTTTCATAATGAACCTAGTCCGGTCTATTGATAAAAATTGAAAAAATGGTTGTCCCATATTTCCGCTCCGTTTTGTAAAAAGGAGCATTTTTAAATTCATTTCTGGGAGTATGCTCAAGCACAAACCATCCATTGGGTAACAAGAGCGATTGTTTAAAAATAACTTCAGGTAGTTCTTCAATATTGCCTAAGGCATAAGGCGGGCCAGCAAAAATGAAATCGTATTTCTCTTTAGTTTCGTTTATGAATTTAAACACATCAGATCTAAAAATATTTGCGGTTCCAATTCCCAGCTCTTGGGCTGTCTTTTTTATAAAATCATACATCGCAGGATCTTTCTCAACAACAGTAAGATCTTGAACTCCTCTCGAGAACAATTCATAACTAATGCTACCAGTCCCACCAAATAGATCTAAAGACTTTAGAGATTCAAAGCTTAAATTATTTTGTAAAATACTAAAGAGGCCTTCTTTTGCAATATCGGTTGTAGGTCTAGTAAAAGGCATGTTGGCTGGAGGGTTGAAACGCCTGCCGCCTAATTCTCCACTGATTATACGCATCTCGGTGTAATCAAAAAAGGTGTGTAATAATGACTGGGAAGATGGTCTTCACTGTTCGATGAATTATCAATAGAAGGACATGCCTCTAAAGAAACAGTCACAAAAAACTTATTAAATTCACTCCACGTTTCAGAGTTCGCATCAAGCAAGCCGCTTACATCTACGGAAATACTGGCCAGGTCGAGCTTTAGTCTATCTACAACATTGAGGATATTGTAAATAATATCCTGTGGTGTTTCAAAATTAAAAGTCTGTGACAATTGGAGTTGGTTATCCTTTAGCACAAGTAAATGAAAGGCATTTTTATAGAAATAGACTTTCATCCACTGTTCTTTTTCAAAAGAAAGTGATTTAAATAAAGACCTCAACCCTGCCGTAGAAAATTGAATATTTCTCACCTGTGGAAACTTTGATGAAATGAGCGTCAGCAGTTCTGGTTTCCATCCATAGATATTGTGTAACTCCCATTGGTGTACATCATCCACTATTATTTCCATAGGGATTAAGTCCCCATGAATAGTT
Source organism: Chitinophagia bacterium (assembly GCA_041303255.1). Lineage (GTDB taxonomy): Bacteria > Bacteroidota > Bacteroidia > Chitinophagales > Chitinophagaceae > Pollutibacter. The sequence goes on from JBFYPP010000109.1 coordinate 2,555, forward strand.
TCTAAAATTGTAGATGAGAGTTCTGGTTTATAAATTGAGGAAGGCACCAATGCCATTTCTAGTCGGTTGTGTACAAGTACTACATCACTGAATGAGACTCCATTTAATTTTTCATGGCTAAGTAAAACATTAATTTCAGCGAAATCGACTGGGAGAAAGGATTCAAAATAGACAAAGTCGATTATCTGTCTACCCGACAGGTCGCTAATGGTAAAGCAAGTAAAAAAATGACCTACCTCAATACAAAGTTTTTTCTCAGACAATCCGGTAATTGAGATATCAGGATTAGAGAAACTAAATTTATTTTGTAACGGAACTCCTTGCATTGTTACAAATTTAATGCTTTTACACTTTACAAACATTGCAATTAAGCGTAGGTTTGCTTTCCAAAACAAGAAAGAAGTTATCCCACACATGGCAGAAGATTTAAAATTAGACACCAGTTATAAGCAAATTTTGCAGATGGCGCTGCCCATCAGCTTTGCGATTCTTGTGCCTCAATTCAACTTCTTAATCAACAGCGTTTTTTTATCCCAGCTGGGCGAAGGATATATTGGTGTGTCTGGAATAACAGGAGTTTACTATCTTATTTTTTCAGTAATTGGATTTGGCTTAAACAATGGATTACAGGCACTTATTTCTAGAAGAGCGGGACAAGACCGCCTCAATGAAATTGGGTCGTTGTTCATGCAAAGTGTTTACATCACCATGTTTATTGCCTTGATGGGCATTTTGGCTACCTATACCTTGGCACCTTATATTTTTGAAACCTTCACAGACCCTATTTTAGAGGAAAAAGCAACGGGGTTTTTGTTTATTAGAATATGGGGACTCCCTTTTCTCTACCTCTACCAAATGAGAAATGCATTGCTGGTGGGGACTAACCAAAGTAAACTCTTGATATGGGGAACCTTGGCAGAAACCCTATCTAATGTGGTCTTGGACTATGGACTCATTTTTGGGAATTTAGGAATGCCGGCATTGGGTTTTGATGGGGCTGCCTATGCCAGTGTTTGTGCTGAATTTATTGGAATGGCAGTCGTTTTCGCAGTTATTAGCGGAAAAGGAATGAGCAAAAAATTTGGACTATTTAACAGCTTCCGTTTCAATTGGATTACGACCAAGACCATACTTATACAATCATCACCGCTTGTACTTCAATATGCAATAAGTATCATCAGCTGGGAATTCTTTTTTATACTGGTATCACACGATGGGGCTCTTGCACTCGATATCAGTCAGCTTATGCGTTTGATATTTGGGTTTTGTGGTATGTTTATTTGGGCGTTTGCTGCAACGGCCAACACCATGGTTTCCAATGTTATTGGGCAAGGCATGCCTGAGAAAGTCATACCACTTATCAAACGAATTATCATACTAAGCGCTGGATCTTCTTTGGTCATCTTTATCCCCTTACAACTTTTTACAACAGACATACTTTCTCTGTTCAACAACAGTGATGCATTTTTGCAACTGGGTACTCCTGTATTAAGAATTGTGGCGGTTGCTATTATGTTAATGTCGGTTTCAACTATTTGTTTGAACGCGGTTACTGGAACTGGAAACACGCGTATTAACCTAACAATAGAAGTAATTACAATAGTCTTATACTGCATCTACATCTACACCGTAATGCACGTATACAACCTACCAATTACATGGGGATGGGGATCAGAATGGATTTATTGGTCAAGCATTCTGCTGATGTCGTTAACCTACTTAATTAGTGGGAAATGGAACAATGCAAGAAGTCGATCAGTCTAAATTCAGCAATGTTTATTCAGAAGAAGCCGCTTTCTTTTTGGCAGTCTTTGGAGCAATTACCATAAGCATGCGTTTTCCCTCGAGCTTAGGCAAACCTTCAACCTGACCAACTTCTCCCAGTCTTTCAGCGAATTTCAAAAGAACCAATTCACCTCTTTCTTTAAACATGATAGCACGTCCTTTGAACTGAACATAAGCCTTTACTTTATTCCCTTCTTTAAGAAAGTTTTCAGCATGTCTGGCCTTGAAATCAAAGTCGTGTTCATCTGTACCGGGAGTGAAACGAATTTCTTTTAACTCAGCAGATTTACTTTTGGCTTTCATCTCTTTTTCCTTCCTTTTTTTGTCGTAAAGGAATTTGTTGTAGCCGATGATTTTACAAACAGGGGGATCTGCTTGTGGAGAAATCTCCACCAAATCCAACTCCAATTGTTGGGCCATTTTCAAAGCATCTTGGGTAGAATACACACCCATGGTTACGTTATCGCCTACAAGTCTAACTTGTGGAACCCTTATAAAATGGTTAATGCGGTGTTCAGCTTCTTTTCTGATGTTGAATCTACCACCAGGGCGGTTAAAAGGTCTGTTTGGTAATGCCATAGTCTTTTTAGGAGGCCCTTAACGGCAAAGGGCAGCATCCATTCATTGTTGTTTTTATTAAATGTTTTGCCGATTCTTAATTTCGGATGTTAAGGTAGACAATATTTCTGAAACAGCGCATTGTCCCATATCCCCTTTACCCTGTCTTCTTACCGAAACAGAATTATCGTTTTGTTCTTTTTCACCAATTACCAGCATGTAAGGAACCTTCATCAGCTCGGTATCTCGAATTTTTCTACCTATTTTTTCCCCTCTATCGTCTACCTCAGACCTAATTCCGGCATTTATTAATTGTTGGTTCACTTCTCTTGCGTAGCTATTGAATTTGTCGCTTATTGGCAACACCTTTACCTGTAATGGTGAAAGCCAGACTGGAAATTTACCCGCGTAATGCTCAAGCAAAAATCCAATAAACCTCTCATGTGTACCCAATGGAGCCCTGTGGATAATCAACGGGGTTTCGGGATGGTTGTCTTTGTTTGTAAAACTTAATCCGAATCTTCTTCCTTGAGCGAAATCTACTTGGTTTGTGGCTAGTGTAAATTCACGACCAATTGCACTCCAAATTTGGACGTCAATTTTTGGACCATAAAAAGCGCCCTCATCTTGCACCTCAACAAAAGGAATGTTTGATTCAATGAGTACTTTACGTACCATTTCCTCAGTTTCGATCCAGAGTTCCGGCTCATTGATGTATTTCTCTCCAAGTTTAGCAGGATCGTGCAAGCTTAAACGCATTACATATTTATCAATGCCAAAAATGTTGAAATACTTGATGTACATCTCATTTACTGCCCTGAATTCATTGGCAAAATCTTCTTTTGAGCAATAAATATGTGCATCGTTCATGTGCAAACAACGCACACGCATCAATCCAAATAATTCACCACTTTGTTCATATCTGTAGCAGGTACCGTATTCTGCCAACCTTAAGGGCAATTCTTTGTAGCTTCTGTTCTCAGCTGAAAAAATCTTGTGGTGATGCGGACAGTTCATGGCTTTGAGGTAGTATTTCACCCCATCTAGTTCCATAGGCGGGAACATACTGTCTTGGTAATAAGGCAGATGTCCACTTGTCAAATACATGCTTTCTTTGGCAATATGTGGGGTAACCACACGCTTATACCCACCTGCATTTTCAGTTTCTTTTGCCAGTTTTTCTAGTTCCTCAATCACAATTGTACCATTCGGCATCCACAAAGGAAGACCTGGACCTACATCATCATCAAAAGTAAAAATGCCGAGTTCTTTTCCCAATTTTCGATGATCGCGTTTTTTGGCTTCCTCCAACATTTGAAGGTATTCATCCAGCTCCTTTTGGCTTGGAAATGTTACTCCATAAACTCTGGTAAGCTGTTTGTTCTTTTCATCGCCCTTCCAATAAGCACCAGCAACTGAAGTTAATTTAATGGCTTTGATTAGACC
>JBFYPP010000110.1:0-6332 GCA_041303255.1 Chitinophagia bacterium
GTATTTAAATTTCTTTTTCTTTTTTCGGTTTTAGGAATGAGTTCCTGCACAACCAGTGAAAAGAATGTTGTGGTTAAATTAAATGTCAAGAACAACCCAACCCAACAATCGGTTTATGTTGATTTGATTGAGTTGGATGGACAGCCCATAACCCTTGATACGGTCTTGGTTAATGCTGGAAATACCAACCTTGAACTTAAGGCGGGTACAGTTAATCCATCAGTTATTTGCAGAGTGAGGTTTCAGCAAGATCAACTTTTCTTTCTTTTGGTACCAGATCAACCTGAAATCAATCTTGATGTTGACTTCCAAAATTCAACAGCATACACCACGAATTCTGTTGGGAGTAATTCTTTTAAAAACATGGTTTCTAATTTTAATCTCCTGTTGGGTGGAATAGATTCCCTTAAAGCAATGATTGATGCAAAGGGGGATACCATGGACAGCAGTAGGGTTGCTATGGAAAACCAGTTCAGGGTTACCCTTGAGCAAGCGGGTAATTATTTGTTGGGTTATGCAGATTCTACAAAAACTCCAGCGATTGCTTTATATGCTGTTGGGATGACGCAAAATGTAGCGGCTCCAGATAAGGTTTATACGGTGATGGATAGACTCTCTCTAAGGTTCAGTGATATTTCCTCTGTGGTAAGAATCACAAATAAATTTAAATCGACCATGGCGCCAGCCGAAACAAATGCCTTGGTAGGTAAAGAAGCCCCTTTATTTGAACTTCCAACACCAGAAGGTCAGAACCTTTCGTTGAAATCATTTAGAGGTAAATATGTATTGGTGGATTTTTGGGCAGGCTGGTGTAAGCCATGCAGATTGGAAAACCCAAATGTGTTAGCAGCGTATAATAAGTTCAAGGAAAAAAACTTTACGGTATTGGGTGTTTCACTAGATAAGGATAAAGCGTCTTGGGTAAAAGCCATAAGTGAAGATCAATTGTTTTGGAGCCATGTAAGTGATTTAAAATATTGGAACAGTGCTGTGGTTCCTCTTTATTCAATTGAAGGCATTCCTTTTAATGTACTGGTTGATCCAAATGGTATTGTGATTGCAAAAGATTTGCGCGGAGAAGAGCTACACAAGAAACTTGAAGAGGTTTTAAAATAGTTCTTTCCAAAGTCAAGCATAAAAAAAGCGGATCATTTGATCCGCTTTTTTTATGCTTGCTAATGATGGCTTATTGTGCTATCCTTAGTCTGATTTTATTGTAGTTTGGATTACCTGCTACACCATTGGTGCCAGTGCTCAAGATCAATTCAAGATCAACTGCAGGGCCAGCAACACCAGGGTTTAAGATTTCAACCTCCATTTCTCCAAAGCTTGTCTTGGCAGGAATTTTCACCACTGGTGAAAACTGCTTGTAATGCCTACCTGCAACAGCAGTTGAAGTAACAGAATTCATGATTACGTAAACGTCTGTATCAGTTGGAAGTTGTTGACCAATTAAATTGACCCTGAATTTTTTGATACCAGGGCTTGTTCTGGTTAACAATGGATCAAGTGCTGTGCTTACAGTTCTTCCATATCCAGGAACCCTGGTAAGGATGGGGAAACTTAGGCCGGCAGCATTTGCATTCCAAGAAGCCGCATCAAATTCAGCTACAGGTGCTGTGAAAACAGGCAACTCATTCTTTACACAACTGCCCAAAAGGGAAACAGTTGCAATTGCTAGTATAAATGTTATTATTCTTTTCATGTTCCTATGTTTTAATATCCTGCATTTTGAACCATTTTCTTATTGCCATCTACTTCACTGGTTGGAAGTGGGGCCAAGATTCTGATATCTGTAAATTCTACAGGATTGTAATGTGGAGCTTTTACGATGTTTCTACCCAATCTTTTCAAGTCAAAGAAACGGTGTCCTTCAAAAGCCAGTTCAATTCTTCTTTGGTTAAGTACTTCTTCATAAAGCGCAGAACCAGTCAAGTTAAAGGCTGTTAAACCTCTGTTGGTGGCTATTGTATTCAAATCAGCTAAAGCAGCTGTAGCATTGAACACCGATGATCCTGGAGTAGACAGGGCTTCTGCACGAGTAAGGTATACTTCAGCAATACGCACGACTGGCAAATTATCCAAGTTGATAAAACCATTCTTGCCAATGTATTTTGTACACTCTACTTTGGAGGCACCTCTACCTGTTGTTCCCGGCTCATACAAAAGGTTTCTTACATCTGAACTTCTTGAAGCAACAGAGGCATTTAAGCCAAAAGCCGTGGTTGTGTTACCACCAGTCAAGGTGATTCCCAATGCATTCATCAAAGAGATTGTTGGTACCAAGTCTCCAAATCCACCAGTGGCCAATAATTGTCCACCAGGTGCAGTAAGGGTAGTGAAAGAAGTTTGAAGTGATTCATTCACGCCATTGTTCTCAGCATTGGATGCCAGTACAAATTGAAACAAGGTTTCTTGGTGGCTTGCATTTCTCCATTGCGCAACATAGGTTCCTGCACTTGCTAAACGACTGCCAGCCAAGGTTATGCATTTATCAGCCCACTCTTTAGACTTGGCATAATCTTTCATATAAAGATAGACCCTTGAAAGCATGGCTTGTGCTGCTGCTTTGTTTGCGAAATTTGGACCCAATCCTGGATTGGTGAGCACGGCTTCTGCGGCAAGTAAATCTGCAATCACTTGTGCATAAACATCATTGATTGGAGCCCTTGAAGGGAGTAATTCCAAGGCACCTGCTGAGGTATTGATTCCTTTTAAAACAATGGGCACTCCGCCTCTGTCTTGAGCAGGAACGGTTGCGCCTGGCATGTAGGAATACACCTTTACAAGGTCGAAATAATACAAGGCACGTAAGAACCTCAATTGAGCAGTCCAAGAAGCTTGGTCTGCAGCAGTAATACCCGGTGCACTTACTGTTGGAATCACATCCAAGATAAGGTTGGCCTGGTTGATACCATTGTAACATACAGACCAATGGGATCCTGTGAAATGTGCACGGAATACGTTGTTGGCTTCAGACAAAAGACGACCGGATTTATTGGTTGCAAATCCATTGTCGGCCAAGGCTTCAGGAATTGCAATAAGATCACGACCGTATAAACGAACGCTCTTGAATCTTGAATAGACTGAAACGATTGCAGCACTGATACCATCTTTGGTATTTAGTGCAAGTGATGCATCAATGGATTGTCTTGGGTCAATGTCCAAGGCATCGCGACAAGCGCTGAAGCTGGAAACCACCAAAGCAACCAAACTAAGTTTTAAAAATATATTTTTCATCTTGATCATGTTTTTTAATTAAAAACCAATTTGAATACCCGCTGTGATGTTTCTGCTTTGTGGTACGATACCTGTTGCACTTCCAACAAATTCGATATCATAGCTGTACCAGTCAGACATGGTCCACAAGTTGGTTCCTTGTAAGTAAAACCTAGCACCACTCATTTTTAATTTCTTGAGCACATCGCTGGTAATGTCATAAGATAGCGTTACGTTTTTCAAACGGATATAATCTGCTCTGAATAAAGTTCGGCTTCCACTCAATGCACTTGAACCCTTTGATTCCGCACCAGTTTGCCCCATCCTTGGATACCAGGTAACTTGACCTGGGGTAGTCCAACGGTTATCATATACATCCGTAAATGCATTTAACCTGGCGATGTTTTCAAGCATGAAGTTTACCTGGCCATCATCTGCCATTCTTCCATATTCATATTGGAAGAATATATCCAAAGTAAATCCTTTGTAAGTGAAGTTGTTTGTCCATCCACCCCAGAAGTCAGGTTGTGTATCTCCTATATAAACGCGATCTCTTAATAGAGGCTGATAGGTAACATTACCCAAGGTATCTAACCACATTGGGCGACCAGTTGCAGCGTTAACACCCGCGTATTGTTGTGTAAATACAGAACCAAGTGATCTGTTTACTCTTGTACTTGGGTTACCAGGAAGTTCCTGCAATCCATCATACAATTTTTTAACACGGTTGTTGTTATAAGTGAAGATGAATGTGCTTGTCCAGTTGAAACCACCTGGCTTAAGCGACTTTACTGGCTGAACGCCTAGTGTCAACTCAATACCGCGGTTCTGGATCTGACCCACGTTTCTGGTGATGCTACCAAAACCAGTTGTTAACTGCAATGGTTGTGAAAGCAACAAATCTGCAGTGATTTTATCATAAGCTTCCAATGAACCAAATACCCTGTTGTCAAAGAAAGCGAAATCAATACCTAAATTGGTTGTCCTGTTTTTCTCCCATCTCAATTCAGGGTTGGCCAACTGGCTGAATGAAATACCTGGCTGCCCACTGTAGGGAGAAGCAGCGCCATAAAGGCCCAATCCATCAAAGTTGCCAATTTGGTCGTTACCTGTAATACCATAAGAAGCCCTGAACCTCAAAGAATTGATCCACTCTGCACTGGAAATGAATTTTTCTTCATCAATGTTCCAAGCAAATCTCAACGAAGGGAATACACCATAACGGTAGTTTGCACCAAATCTAGATGATCCATCTCTTCTCACGATACCACTTAAGATATATTTGCCATCATAATTGTAGTTCACGTTGGCGAAAACTGATTGGCGTCTGTATCCTGTAAAGAATTCAGTTGAACTCAAAGGAGTTGCAGCCGTGTTGAGGGTAGTGAACTGGAAGGTTGGAAATCCTTCACCCGTTGTACCAATACCTTCTTGGTTTTCTTTTCTGTACTCATAACCCACCAATCCGTCAATACGGTGCTTGTCTTTAACATTGAAGTTAAAATTCAAGGTTTGGGTTGAGATCACGTTTGTATTCCACTCACTTTCAACCTGACCAAGTCCTTTTCTTGCAAAACCATCTGGGGTTCTTGGGTCAGTGAAACGAGAACCCTGAACCAGACGATAATCCAAACCAAAGAATGACCTGTAGGTAAGCCAAGGCTTGATTTTATAATCCAAGCTGATGTTACCTACCAACTGATTTGATCTGTTGATACCCTTGTTGAATTCATTAACCGCAATTACGTTTTGGTTCAAAAGACCCGCAACGTTTGCTGGAGGAACACCAAAATAAGTGCCATCCGGGTTGTAAATTGGGTTGAATGGATAAATGGTTGCAGATGCAAACGCTGGACTACCTAAGAAACTACCAGAGGTGGCAAATGGCACAATCTGGTCAAACGTACTTGCGTTGATTGAAGTATTAATGGTCAACTTCTCAGTAGCCTTGTTGCTCACATCCAATTTTAGAGTACCTCTTTTGAAGTTGGCCTTAGATACGATTGCCTCCTGTGTATTAAAAGAAGAAGAAAGTCTAAATGTTGTTCTGTCGTTACCCCCAGCAGCACTTATTTCATAGTTCTGAATGGCACCTGATTTGAACGCAGCATCCTGCCAGTCATAAGTAGGTAATGCATTAATTGCATCACTAGCCAATTTAGATGTGGTGATGCTAGCAATTGGCACCCTAAACTCATTCAACACAAATCTTTGGACTGCCAAGTCGTTAGCAGGCAAATTATTTGTGTTTCCCACTGCTTCAGACCTCAATTGGAAAAGCTGCTGAGAATTAAGCACACTCAATTTTTGCAATGCCGTAGCTTGTCCCACATAAGTGTTGAACTGGAATTTTGTTTTACCAGCTTTACCTTTTTTTGTAGTAACAATTACAACACCATTTGATGCCTGCGCACCATAAATGGCTGCAGATGCAGCATCCTTAAGGATGTCAATTGATTCTATATCATTCGGATTTAAGAAGGCGAGCGGATTAGATTCAGTATAGTTTGCATCGCTTCTGGTGTTCAACTGTACTCCATCAATTACGAAGAGGGGTTGTGTACCAGCAAGGAAAGAACCTGTACCTCTAATTCTCACATTAATACCGCCACCTGGAATACCACTGTTGGATTGAACCAACACACCAGCAGCACGTCCTTGTAGGGCTTTATCCAAAGATGGGTTTGGTAGGTTTTCAATTTCCTTGCCGCGAATGGTGGAAATTGCTCCAGCCTCATCTCTTTTTTTTCTAACCTGGTAACCTGTGATAATTACCTCCTCCAATTTTTTGTCGTCTTGCTGTAAGGTAACACCCACATTTCCGCTTGCGGGAATCGTTACTTCAACAGAAGCTAGTCCAACAGCAGAAACAATAAGCGCCTTTGCATTTGCAGGAACGCTGAAACTGAAATTACCATTCGCATTGGAAGTGGTACCAATCCTGGTTCCCTTAACAATCACCGAAGCATTGGATACAGCAGTACCCGCAGCATCTGTGACCTTTCCGGAAACCGTCCGGTTCTGAGCAGAGAGTTGTCCTACTAAAAACAACACCCCACACAAAAGAAACAAGATCTTTCTCATGTCTTTAAGTTTGATTTAATTAAATGTTA
>JBFYPP010000111.1:0-6279 GCA_041303255.1 Chitinophagia bacterium
GTTGTATAAATTTCGAGGGTGACAAATATCACACTTTATAAATATCACTCTTGATAACTTAGCAGAAATAAGCAATATGAAAACCAACAGAATTGGGATAGAGAAGAAAGCAGCAGACCAAATGATTGAAAAGTTGAATATACTGCTTGCCCACGCACAGCTTTTCTATATGAATACCAAAGGTTTACATTGGAACATAAAGGGTGAAAAATTTTTTGAGTTGCATGTAAAGTTTGAAGAGCTCTATACTGATCTAAATCTCAAAGTAGATGAAATTGCGGAAAGAATTTTGACCCTTGAAGGTATACCAATACATTCATTCAGCGATTACATAAAAAAATCCAAAATAAAAGAACTTACAAATATAACAGATGCTACAAAAAGTATAGCATCAATAATTGAGTCCCTTAGTTTATTAATCAAATCTGAAAGAGAAATTCTAGTTATTGCCAATCATGCAAATGACGAGGGTACGAGTGCGCTAATGAGCGACTACATTAGACAACAAGAAAAATTAATTTGGATGTATACGGCATATGAAAAAAGAAATTAATTATATGAGATTCTCTCCGAATTCATAATCAATGGCATGATAAATAAAAAATAAATTGCCAAAAGCACTCCAAATAAAATTCCCATTAAGACTGGATAAAAAATTAAGTTGCCTTTAATACTAGGTTGAATAGAATGTGCCAAAATACCATGTATAGATGCGACAATTAACATAAACAGGATTGATACAAGCCACATCAAGCCTTCAAAAACAATTTTATCTCTATTCATTAGCACAAAAATGAGTGCAAGTAGCGAAACTATTCCAAGCACTTTATATAACCTATTCGCCATGTTTAAAACATTTTAAACAAAACTACCGTTGGCGATATTTAAGAAGACTGATTTTCATCAGGTACTATGCTGATCATAACTTGTTAATTACCATACTTCTTACTACTTGAAAAGATGATTAAAATCAATCCAATTGGAATACAAGATCATTAGTCTTGAATTTCACTACCTATACCTTTGCTTCATGAACTTTCATACTAAAATCATCCTTCATCCAACCGACTTCTCTACAAACGCCGCCAATGCATTAGAAGTTGCAACTGACCTTCTTCATATTCCATCATCAAGACTTGTACTTTTACATGTTTGTGAACTTCCTACAATTCTCAATAACCCAATGGCAGAAGATGCAGTGGAAATGGAAAGAGAAAGAATAAAAGAGGCGAAAGAAAAAATGAAGGCCTATTTGCTGAGTAGCTTTGGAAATCAATTACCCATTCCAGTTCCAGAAGAAGAAATAGTAATGCACACCAGTACATATAAAGGCATATTGGATGCAATTGCCCGCATCGACCCATACATGGTTGTAATCGGACAAAAAGGACATTCTAAAATCAAAGATTTGATTATGGGAAGTACTGCTAAACATCTCACCGAAAAAGTGCATTGTCCCTTGGTGATTGTCCCTTCGTTTGTATCTAAATAATTGACCAAACATAAAGGATTGCCGTAATTTAGCATCCTTGTATGGAAAATAGACAAGCAACACTTTTTGAAGAACCTGCAGCAGATGCCAATAAAAATTTGTTGCCTTTCGATGGTATTGCAAATTACCATGGGATGATATTTAGTCCTGCTGAAGCAGAAAAGTTTTTAAATGACTTGTCGGCCAACATTGCCTGGGAGCACGATGAAGTGATGATGTTTGGTAAAAAAATCATCACCAAAAGAAAAGTAGCTTGGTATGGTGATGAACCATTCAATTATACCTATTCTCATGTGAAGAAAACGGCATTACCCTGGACACCAATTTTACAAGCCATAAAAGATAAAATTGAAGAGGCGTCAGGTGAAACCTATAATTCCTGTTTACTTAATTTGTACCACAATGGAGAAGAAGGCATGGGATGGCATACTGATAATGAGAAGGAACTGAAAAAGGAGGGTGCCATTGCTTCCATCAGTTTTGGTGCGCCAAGGAAATTCTGTTTCAAACACAAACAAACCGAGGAAAAAGTCGATTTACTATTGGATCATGGAAGTTTGCTGGTTATGAAAGGATCCACCCAATCCCATTGGTTACATAGGCTGCCACCAAGTAAAAAAATCAATAGTTTGAGGATTAACCTCACCTTCAGGACCATCATCGGTTAGCTTGTGTTCATTCCCCTTAAATGATTTACCTTTGCCTACCTCAACCTTAACCTTTCGTTAACCCTGTTGAGAATACTTTTGATACCATAAAATAGACCATGAAAAAGATAGTTGGAATTCTGTTTCTTGCCCTTACAATCAATGGATTCGCTCAAGATACTGCCCCTACTGTAACTGCACCTGAAAAAGGAAAAACCCCCAAAGCAGAAAAAGTAGCTAGCCCAAAAGTGCCTAAACCCAAGAAGGATTACAGCAAAATGGACCTATCTAAGCGTTCTTCAGATCATTTTATGTTGCAATTTGGTTTGGCGGGATGGGCTGGAAAACCGGGTAATATCACCACAAAAGCTTTCAACAGAACCTTTAATGGTTATTTTTTATTTGATTTCCCTTTCAAAACAAACCCACGTTTGAGCGTTGCAGTTGGTCCGGGTATTGGGACAGACAACATCTTTTTTGATCAGATGACTGTCGATTTAAACAACAGAAGCGGTGTTACTTTCACCCGCGATACCATTGTGAAATACAAAAAACACAAGTTAGTAACTGGGTATGTTGAAGCTCCAGTTGAAATTCGCTACTCTACCAACCCTGAAAACATGAACAAAGGTTGGAAATTGGCTTTTGGTGTGAAAGTAGGGACCATGATAGATGCGAAGGTGAAATCCAAAATCGACTTAGATGCTACCGGTACCGGCGGCTATTTTACCAAAGAAAAAGACAGACGTTTCTTCAATACCACTAGATTCGCCTTAATTGGCCGAGTTGGATACGGCAACATCAGTGTATTTGGTAGTTATACAGTAACAGACTTTTTCAAAGAAGGTCAAGGTCCAATTGTTAGACCATTCTCAGTTGGTCTTTCATTAAGTGGACTATAAAATAATTATGTATTGTTAGAAAAATCGAATCTTTTCCAATCGTCTGAAAAAGCAATTCTTGTTGGAGTTGCCTTGAAAGAACAAAAGGACCATCAAGTAAACGAATACTTGCAAGAGCTTGCTTTTTTAGCTACAACGGCTGGAGCAGTGACAGCCAAAACCTTCATTCAAAAATTACAACATCCAGATTCCAAAACCTACCTGGGTAAAGGGAAGCTGGAAGAAATCAAAAACTATGCTGCCGGTAAAGACATCAGTGTTTTAATTTTTGATGATGAACTAACAGGTGCGCAGATTTCAAATATTGAAAAGGCTACCAATATCAAGACTATTGATCGCAGTGATTTGATACTCGACATTTTTGCAAGACGTGCAAAAACTGCACAAGCAAAAGCACAGGTGGAATTGGCGCAGTACCAATACATCTTACCAAGACTTCGTGGTATGTGGAAACACCTTGAACGTTTAGGAGGTGGTATCGGTACTAGAGGTCCGGGTGAATCTGAAATTGAAACTGACCGACGAATTGTTAGAGAGAAGATTTCACTTCTTAGAAGAAGACTTTCGGAGATTGAAAAGCAAGCCTACACACAAAGAAAAGACAGAGGGGAGTTTATACGCGTAGCTTTGGTAGGATATACCAACGTTGGTAAATCTACCTTGATGAATTTGTTGAGCAAGAGTGATGTGTTGGCAGAGAATAAATTATTTGCAACATTGGATACCACTACAAGAAAAATTGTATTTGAAAACACACCTTTTTTGTTAAGTGATACGGTAGGATTTATTCGCAAGCTTCCTCACCATTTGATTGAAAGTTTCAAGAGCACTTTAGATGAAGTGAAAGAGAGTGATATTCTTTTGCATGTGGTGGATATTTCACATCCACAATACGAAGACCAGATGAAGGTGGTGAATAATACCTTGAATGAATTGGGGTGTAGTGACAAACCAATGATTACTGTTTTCAATAAGATGGATCTTTACGAAGAAAGAACATTTGATGAATGGCTTGATCCAGAAGTGAAAGAAGGATTGTTGCATGAATTGAAAGATAGATGGCAGAACGACACACAATCCCGTTGTGTATTTGTATCTGCAACTGAAAGAAGAGAAATTGATGTACTAAGAACCAGTATTTTAAGTCAGGTGAGGGAGATGTATACAAAACGATACCCTTATAAGACCGGTTATCAGTCGTTCGACTATGAGCAATAAGATTTACAATTGGCATTACGTTGCTGCAGATATACAAAGTTTGGGCTTTGGAAATTTTCCCATTATTGAAATAGCGGTTGCAGAAAAAAACATTTGCCTTACTCTTCACAAAGAAACGCTTTTCGCTTTTCAAGCTATTTGTCCGCATGCCGGCGCCAAGATGGTCAATGGCTATATTGATGCCCAAGGCAATGCAGTTTGTCCTTTGCATAAATACAAGTTTGCTTTAAAAAATGGGTACAATGTAACGGGAGAAGGATACAACATGCGGACCTACCCTATTGAACTTAGAAACGACGGAATTTTTGTCGGTTTTTTAGCCTGAGTTTGTAAATTAGTCGCATGAAGGACACAAAAATCTTGACAGTCGACGCCTACATCAAAGCCATCCCTGCTGCAAACAGAAAAGCATTTGAGGAACTTCATCAATTGGTCATAGACAATATTCCAGGTGGTGAATCTTGCATGAGTTATGGTATGCCGGCGGTCAAGCTCCATGGCATAGTTGTTTATTATGCATATTGGGAAAAACACATGGCTATCTATCCCATGCCATCTGCGTTAAAAGAATTTGCCAGTCAGACTACTGCTTTTGTCACTTCAAAATCCACCATCCAATTTCCGCATGGCACCAAATTGCCAAAGAAACTCATCAAAGACATTGTAAAATTCCGCGTAGCGGAAAACAAGATGAAAGCGGAGTTGAAGAAGAAAAAGAGTAAATAACTCCACCCGAAAAGAAAATCAACCAACCCCTTCAGTTTTACTCTCATTTTGTAAATCCAAAATATTTTGAAATTAGTATTTGTTTTCTATTGAAAAACTTTTATTAATTTTACATGTTCAATATAATTGCGAGAAGAACATTACTGGAATATTGCGAGAAGCATAGAGATGCTTCTTCTGCATTACAATTATGGTACCATAAAATACAAAAACTGGATATCCATAATTTTAATGAATTAAAAAGTGAGTTCCCAACTGCAAGTATAATTAGCGATGACAGAGTGGTATTTAATATTTGTGGAAACAGGTATAGGTTGGTGGTCAGAGTTAGCTTTGAATTCAGAGCCATTCAAATAAAATGGTTTGGCAAACATGCTGAGTATAATCGGATAAATGTGGCAACCATAAAATTTAAAAAAAATGAAATTTAAGGTCATAAAAAATAAGAAGCAATACAATGAATACTTGACTATTGCAGATTCGCTTTTATCAAAAAAAGTAAAGAAGAATAGTCCACAGGGAGAAGAACTTGAATTACTATTGGTTTTAATCAAACACTACGAGGATCAACATTACCCTATTGAATACCCAGATCCTATCGAATTAATTAAATTGAAAATGCTTGAAAAAGGTATTAGAAATAAGGATCTGGTTGGGAAGATTGGGAGTAAAGGATATATTTCTTCTATTTTAAATAAGAGAAAGCCTTTGACTTTGGAAACAGCTAAGATCTTCAAACAGGAATTGGAATTACCTTCGGATATCTTTTTTTACTAAATACTTCTTGCATCTCTATAAATGGCGTAAACGATGTTCGTCCTGGTGGCTTCACCATAATAGGCCACTTCTTCCAGTCCCAAATTGACTGCTCCTAATTTATCCATTGCCTTTTGTGAGCGAATGTTATTTGCACCAACGTGAAAAATAACTTTATCAATAAACTGAAAAGCATAATCCAGCATGAGTTTTTTTACAATAGGATTTATGCCTTTACCCCAGGAATTGCGAGCGTAGAAGGTATATCCAATTTTTAGTTCAGCTATTTCAGGGATATAATCATAGAAACGCGTGCAGCCGATAGCTTCTCCATTTTCTTTAGTCCGAATGATAAATGCTCCATTCGACTGTATGGCTCCTTCAAAAAATTTCAGAAACACTTCACGTTTGTACCGATCAGGGTTGGGGTGTTGTTCCCAGATCAATGGATCTGAAGCTACGGCATACAATTCTTCAAAATCAGACTGTTTTAAGGGAACCAGTTCCACAATATCATTTACCAGATAACTAGGCTGTA
>JBFYPP010000112.1:0-6266 GCA_041303255.1 Chitinophagia bacterium
ATCAACTACCACTGGCTTGAACCCATCCAATTTAATGCCCTTGTCTTTGTTTGCACCAAACAACAAAGGTTTTCCTTGCTCCAGGAACAAGGTCTCCATAGGCTTGCTGCTTTTCTCCGTAAATATTTCAAATGCCCCATCGTTGAAGATGTTGCAATTCTGGTAGATCTCAAGAAATGAGGCTCCTTTGTGTGCATTGCTTCTCAACAACATTTCTTGCAAATGTTTTGGATCTCTATCCATACTCCTCGCAATGAAAGTTGCATCGGCACCCATGGCCAAAGCCAGTGGGTTAAAAGGATGATCTAGACTACCATAAGGGGTCGATTTCGTAACCTTATCTTCTTCGGATGTGGGTGAATATTGTCCCTTCGTTAACCCATAAATCTGGTTATTGAACATCATGATGTTCACATCAAAATTTCTTCGCAACAAATGGATGGTATGGTTTCCACCAATACTCAATGAATCTCCATCACCAGTAACAATCCATACGCTCAATTCTGGACGGGTTGCTTTCAATCCGCTCGCAATGGCTGTGGCCCTACCGTGAATTGAATGCATGCCATAGGTTTCCATATAATAGGGAAAGCGACTAGAACATCCGATACCAGAAACAATTACAATATTTTCACGAGGAATGCCCAACGTTGGCATCACCTTTTGCACCTGTGCCAAAATGGAATAATCACCACAACCCGGACACCACCTTACTTCTTGGTCGGTTTGAAAATCCTTTGCAGTAAGTACTGGATTAGCCACCTGGATCGTCTCACTCATATTATAGATTTATACACTTAAAATTACTGAATTAATCCTTTTTCTCATCTGCCAACAATGCTTCCCAATATTCGGCAGCCCTTCTGGTATGGGGTATTACAATAGTACCACCCACAATGTTCGCAACAGAAAATACTTCATATACCTCATCAGTAGACATCCCCAATTCATGGCATTTCCCCAAATGGTATTTGATGCAATCATCGCAACGCAACACCATGCTGGCTACCAAGCCCAACATCTCTTTTGTCTTTACATCCAATGCGCCCTCCTGATAGGTATTGGTATCTAAATTCCACAAACGCTTCATCACCAAATTGCCATTTCCAAGAATGACCTCATTCATCCGTTCGCGGTATTCATTGAAATCGGTAACGATACTCATGGTTTATTTTTTACAAAGATACAATGGGATGAATTAGGGTAATAAAAAAAGGGGCATAAGCCCCTTTTTCAATTCGGTAAATGATGCAATTACCAACGGTTTCCACCGCCGCCGTTACCACCGCCACCGAAGTTGCGACGCGCACCGCCACCTCCAGCACCACCGCTACCGCCAGTGCTTGGACGAGCTTCACGAGGTTTAGCCTCGCTTACTTTGATTGCGCGACCTTCTACAGTAGCACCATCCAATTCTTGGATTGCTTTCTGAGCAGCTGCATCGTCAGACATTTCAACAAAACCGAAACCACGGCTACGGCCTGTGAATTTGTCTGTAATAACCTTTGCTGAAGTTACTTCTCCGTACTCAGCAAAGAATTCTTTCAAGTCTTCATCCTGTACGTTGAAGCTCAAATTTGAAACATAAATGTTCATTTCAAAAAAATAAAAAATTAAAAAAAGGATGAGAGAAACACAGACGTAAAGAAGACTTATCTATTAGCAGAACATGCTTAGCAGAAAATACTTTCACTTACTAAATACTGTACTTAACTCAAATTACAGTACAAAACTAGTCCTAAAAATTTGATTTGCAAGTTAAAAAGACAAAAAATGGGACTTTTTTGCACATTTTAACAACATTTTTTTCAAAATGGGACTGCTTTTTTCTCTGCTTGTAGACTTCTGAAGGTAATAATCGTACTTGCAAGGAAGAACAACGCCCCTGCTATAAATGGGGCACCAGGAAAATAATAGCTGGTGTCGCCCTTACTAAAAACTGAAAAAAGATTGGTCATCAGCGGCGGACCAACGATAGCGGTGGCACTCATTAAACTGGTTAATGCCCCTTGCAATTCACCCTGTTCATTGGAGGGAACATGGGAAGAAATCAATCCCTGCAGTGCGGGACCGGCTATACCGCCCAAACAATACACAAAGCAGGATGCAAACATAAATGCTGTTGATCCGGCAAAAGCAAAACAGAACATACCTATGGTGTACATCACCAAACCCGTGAACAAGGACTTGGATTGTCCGTATTTGGGAATCACCACCCTAATCAATCCTCCCTGCACAACAGCAATCATCAAACCTACAAAAGCCAATGAGTAGCCCACCATGGCAGGATCCCACTTAAATTTTTCCATGGTATAATAACTCCAGGTACTTTGTACGGCATGTGCACCTATATATATTAGTGTAAGGGAAACTACCAATCCGGCTACTGCGGGGTATTTTTTCAGATGCAAGAGAGAACCAACTGGATTGGCTTTTTTCCACTCAAATTTTCTTCTTTTGTGTGCTGGCAAAGATTCTGGTAAAATAAACACGCCATATAACCAGTTCACCAAGGTTAACCCCGCTGCAAACAAGAATGGAATACGATCGCCATACTGACCTAAAACTCCTCCAATAAAGGGACCAATAATAAAGCCCAACCCAAAAGCTGCTCCTATCATACCAAAATTCTGGGCACGCTTTTCAGGCGTACTGATATCAGCGATGTATGCTGAGGCGGTGGTGATGCTCGCACCGGTTATCCCCGACAAAATTCTTGCCACAAACAACCAGGTAATGGTAGGTGCCCATGCCAACAACAAATAATCCAATCCAAAACCAAAAAGAGAAATCAGGATGATGGTTCTTCTTCCATACCGGTCGCTCAAGTTGCCCAAAATAGGTGCAAATAAAAATTGCATGATTGCATAAGTAAACATCATCCATCCGCCGTAACGAGATGCCTCACTCATATCACCACCGGTTAAGTCTTGAATAAGCTTGGGCAATACAGGAATAATGATACCAAAACCAATCACATCAATCAACACCGTTATAAAGATGAACCCTAACGCTGCTGATCTGCCTTTTTGAAACATGCTACTTATTTAATAATACTATTGATGCTGAATGGAATCGTAAACTTTCACCTTGCTCCAAAGATGTGAACAGGTTTCAATAAATTTCAAATGCAAGGGATGGGTCTGATAGACATCTTGGTCCTTTGCTGATAAAAAAACATTCAACCAGGAAACTGCATAGGTATTGTCAATCACTTCTCTATCGGTAGCTGCGGGCGTACCAATATGAAAGAGGTGGATTTCCGGCACTGCACTGAGCCCTTCTAGTCCAGCTATCAATTGCTGAAGGTCTTCTTTGCTTTCAGGATGCTTTAACCAGAAATAGACATGGTGTATGAATGTGTTGTTGAGCGACATATAAATTGTTTGTATCGTGAAATTAATCAAAAAGTAGAAGATGCATGGGCTATTTACGGAGGACTATCGTATATCTACGTAATCATAAAAGCACTTTCCCTCAATTTCAGTGGTTTTGCACTCAAATTATAATACGCATGCCTTTGTTGCGTTTTAAAAGCGAGCCATTTTAAAAATCCAATACCAATGAACCAAAAATCAAATTCCCTAAGCAAAGCCAACTTCTCTGTTCTTGCCGTTGTTTATTTACTTCCGGTAATTGCAACCTTACTTGTTCAACGCTTTGCAGCTTTCCCATCAGAAATCGCTTCTGCGATGAATACTTTTTCTTCCGTTATTCAAGCACCATTGATGTTGATCATCTTGGTACAATTAACCGACAATAAACGCATGAGCAGAATGTTGGGTGTTACCCTCGCTGGCTTACTCACCGCAAATTCTTTAACACTTGCTTTGGGTGGTATAAACGAAACCAACTTGCTTAAAATAATGCTTGTGGGTTCTGCACCCGTATTCGTTTTCTCGTCTATGTTGTTTGTCCATTTTTTGAAAATAACCCTATACGATAACAAAGATTTGCAAAAAACAATTGTCCTTGCCGGTATAGTATTCGCCTTTGGTTCTTATGTGTTGATGCTTAGCATGCACCTGATAGATCCATTGAGGCATGCAGCAGACCTAAGATTTGTTCTTGGATTGATCTCCATCATCGCTACGGCAGTAATTGCAGGTGGATTGGCTTACTCAAACAGTGAGAAAAAGAAAGAAGTTGCTGCAGGAAATGTTGCACGAAGTTTCCAATCGGGTTTCGCACAGTGGGAAAACTTTACCTTATCTAATACACCTGAAGAATCAAAGAAAGGTGTAACCGACATCAGCAAATATTATGCTGAGTTACAAAAAACAAGTTAACAGTGTAAGTGTCCAGTTGATATAACAAAGACCGGTGAAGACCGGTCTTTTGTTTTTTAAACATAGGCAAGCCAATAACTATAATCGCGCTGCAATTCTTCTTCTTGCATCTTTGGTATTGAATGGCGCCACTTTGGTGAATCGTTTTAAACCAAGCAACATCATTCTTTGCTCATCGCCCGATGCAAATGCATTGATGGCATCCTTTCCTGATTTATTAATTTTATCTGCTGCATCATACAAATAGGTGCGTGCCATATCCAACTCATACCCCACATTGGCTTCTCCTTTTTGCTCTACCAATTTCATTGCACGCAACAATCCACTCTCTGCATGAAAAGTTTCTATAGCCATATCGCCAATGTTCATCAAGATTTCCTGCTCAGACTCCAACTTCATCATCAACTTTTGTACAGCTGCACCAGCAACCATCAAGATGGCTTTTTTAAATTGCTGAATGGCTTTTCTTTCTTCAGCAAAGGGACTGTCATCTGAGTTACCAAATTCTGGAATACTCATCAATTCTTTTTGAACAGCCATGGCTGGTCCCATCAAATCTAATCTTCCTTTCATGGCACGTTTCAAAACCATATCTACAATCAACAATCGATTGATCTCGTTCGTTCCTTCGTAAATGCGGTTAATGCGACTATCCCTATATGCCCTGGAAACATTATACTCATCACTAAATCCATTTCCTCCATGTATCTGCACACATTCGTCTACCACATAATCAAGCAACTCAGATCCAAACACTTTAATCATGGCACACTCAATGGCATATTCTTCTGCAGCACCCAATAACGCTTCATTGAAAGGCTTACCAGCAGCCAGCAAATCTTCCTCTTTTTGTTCAATCCACATGGAAGCCCTGTACAAACCTGCTTCTGCAACCCAATTGCGTATGGTCATTTCTGCCATCTTGTGTTGAATTGCTCCAAACTCTGCAATTGGTTTTTTAAACTGCTCTCTTGTTTTTGCGTATTGAATGGTGTGCTCTAAACATTTTTTTGCACCGCCAAGTGTTGCAGCACACAATTTTAGTCTGCCAATATTTAAGATATTAAATGCGATGATGTGGCCCTTACCAACTTCACCCAATACATTTTCAACGGGCACTTTGCAATCCTGAAAATAAAGTTGCACAGTAGAGGATCCTTTGATCCCCATCTTGTGTTCTTCTGGTCCTTGTGTAAATCCTTCCATCCCACGTTCAAGAATAAAACAAGTAAACTGTACTCCATCTACTTTTGCAAATACGGTATACACATCTGCAAAACCTCCATTGGTGATCCAGCATTTCTGACCATTTAAAATATAATGCTTTCCGTCTTCAGTCAACTTTGCTGTGGACTTTGCACCCAAGGCATCACTGCCACTGTTGGGTTCCGTTAATCCATAAGCGCCTTTCCATACACCACTTGCAAGATTGGGTATATACTTGTCTTTCTGTGCATCTGTGCCAAAATAAAGTATCGGTAAAGTACCAATACCGGTATGTGCTCCAAATGCTACAGAGAATGAATGTCCCGCGCCCAAGCCCTCTGCCATAATGATGGAGGTAATAAATTCTTTACCCAAGCCTCCATACTGCTCAGGGATAGCAACACCCAACATGCCCATTTCTCCTGCTTTCCCCATGAGCGAAGGCATGAGTCCGGGTTCCAACTTATCAATCCTATCCAACAATGGATTGATCTCTGCATCCAAAAATTGATGGCACATCTCCATCATCATTTTCTGCTCTTCGGTAAAATCTTCTGGAATAAATGTTTCATCAGGAAGTGATTCTACTGTAAGTGATCCGCCTCCCTTAATGGCCTGTGGCTTTTTGTTGGTTGTTTCCATAACTGGTATTTTAATTTTATTTAAGGTTATCGTAAACTTGTTGCAACACTTTCTTTGCAGTTTCTACATCTGACGCATTCACACCTTCCAATGCTTCATTCAATGTTTTTGCCGCCAATTCCATCGTCT
>JBFYPP010000113.1:0-6228 GCA_041303255.1 Chitinophagia bacterium
CCCTGATCATCAATTCAGCTGCATTGAAATCGGCAATCACACCGTCTTTCAATGGACGAACTGTTCTGATACTTTCGTGTGTTTTTTCGTGCATCAACAAAGCTCTTTTTCCAACCGCCAACAATTGTTTTGGATTGTTTCTATCCAATGCAACAATGGATGGCTCATTTACTACAATTTCATCATTGTGTATTATCAAAGTATTGGCTGTGCCAAGATCGATTGCTATGTCTTGTGTAAACCAGGAAAATAATCCCATGTGATCAGTTTTAGAACGCTACAAATTTCACTTAAATAACCCAATAAACAATCAGGTTTTTCAGCCTTAACTTAAATTTTGAATTCGTAGCCAATATCCCGTCGAAAACTCATTTTCTCAAATTGAATTTTACCAATCGCTTGCAACGAGGTATGAACTGCATTCTCGATGGTGTTTCCATAAGAAGTTACAACAGCAACTCTTCCTCCACTGGTTAGCAATTCACTATTTTTTGCTGTTATTCCAGCATAAAAAACCAAGGTGTCCTTGCTGAAATTATCATCAAGTCCCATTATTGGCATACCTTTTTCAAAATCACCAGGATAACCTCCACTCACCAATACAACAGTTGCGGCTGCACGTGATTCTATTTCCACAGTTGATGTTGCAAGTTCACCATTTTCCATAGCAAGGAAAAGACCAACAAGATCAGATTTTAACCTGGGCATCACCACTTCAGTTTCAGGATCCCCCATCCTACAATTGTATTCAATCACAAATGGCTCACCACCAACATTAATCAATCCAAAAAACACAAAGCCTTTGTACACCAAATTTTTCTTAAGAAGTCCGCCAATAGTGGGTTTCACCACTTGATCGATTACTTTTTCCATGAAGGCTGCATCCGCAAAAGGAACTGGACTAACCGCACCCATACCTCCGGTATTTGGACCAGTATCCCCTTCTCCTATGCGTTTGTAATCCTTTGCCTCAGGCAACAAAACAAAATCCTTTCCATCGGTTAGCGCAAAAACACTCAACTCCACACCAGTCAGGAACTCCTCAACCACTACCCTTTCACTTGCTGCTCCAAAGCGCGAAGATTGGATCATGTCTTCAAAACTATCCAATGCCTCCTTCGTTGTTTGTGCAATTACCACCCCTTTTCCAGCAGCCAAGCCATCCGCTTTTAAAACAACAGGAAGTGTATGGGCTTTAAGATACAATACCCCTTCAGCGTAGTTCTCTTTTGTAAACTCCCTGTACCCTGCAGTAGGAATGCCATTGCGTTGCATAAATGCTTTTGCAAAAGCCTTGCTGCCCTCTAACATTGCGGCCTTCGCTGATGGCCCAACTACACTAATGTGTTGCAGTGCGGGGTCGTTTTTAAAATAATCATAGACCCCATTTACCAAAGGGTCTTCAGGACCAACAACCAACATTTGGATGTTTTTCTCCAAACAAAACGCGCCGAGTGCGGGAAAATCATTGACCCCAATGGCTACATTTTCACCACAGAAAGCTGTTCCTGGGTTTCCAGGAGCAATAAAAAGCGCTGTACAATGTGCGCTTTGTTTGATTTTCCATGCCATGGCATGTTCTCGTCCGCCTGCACCCAAAAGAAGTATGTTCATATCGGAAAAAATGATTGTGTGTCTAAAACCTGCTCGCGAAGATACAAATTGCTTATTTTAGGAACATCAATAAACATAGACCCATGTCAACCAACCAAAACCTATCGCATCCAAAAGGACTTTATGTACTCTTCGCAACCGAAATGTGGGAGCGATTCAACTATTATGGCATGAGGGCCATTTTGGTATTGTTCATGACCAAAGCTTTGCTGTTTTCAAAAGACTTCTCCTCTCAACTTTATGGAGGCTATACCAGCCTTGTATACCTTACCCCTTTGATTGGCGGGTATTTTGCTGATCGTTTTTGGGGGAACCAGCGCTCGATCATTATTGGCGGACTGGTAATGGCGATTGGGGAATTTATCCTTTTCTTTTGTGGAAGTACCTACATCTCCAACCCCGAATTGTCTACCATGCTGTTTTTTACAGGATTGGGTTTTATGATTTCAGGAAATGGATTTTTTAAACCCAATATATCGGCCTTGGTTGGTCAGCTTTATCCCAAAGGAGACCGCAGAATCGATTCGGCCTATACCATCTTCTATATGGGAATAAATGTAGGTGGCGCATTAGGTCCGTTTATTTGCGGATTGGTAGGCGACACCGGCAATCCTGCTGATTTCAAATGGGCATTTATGGCGGGTGGAATTGGAATGCTATTGAGCGTACTTGTTCAGGTACTTTATCATAAAAAATACGTGGTAGGACCCGATCTAAAAACATTAGGTGAAGTACCTAAAAATGCTCCCTCATACAGCAAAAATCCTATTTTCGGCCTTGTTGTTTTCTTCTTGCTGATTGGACTTGCAACTACGCTTTTGTATATGGACTCTGGACTTGCTCAGATCCAACATTGGGGTTTTAATATTGGCAGTCTAAACATCTCAACAGCCCTTTTCACCAACCTTGTCTTTCTATTGGTAGCATGTATTCTAATCATTGCATTTATCATATTTACCGACAAAAGCCTTACCAAACTTGAAAAAAGCAAAGTGGCTGTAATTTTTACAGTCTCCTTTTTTGTCGTCTTTTTCTGGAGCGCTTATGAACAGGCTGGTGCCTCACTTACTTTCTTTGCGGATGAGCAGACCAACCGCGACTTAGACTTTTTTGTAGTTCCAGCAAGTTTTTTTGCTTCACTGAATTCCATTTTTGTAGTGGGATTTGCTCCCATCTTTGCTTGGTTATGGGTGAAGTTGGGGAAACTAGATCCTTCTTCGCCAACGAAAATGGCTTGGGGACTGCTGCTTCTCGCCTTGGGTTATTTATGGATAGCTTTTGGCGTAAAAAATGTACAACCTGGAATTAAAGTAAGCATGATTTGGCTAGTAGGTATGTACGCCTTGCATACTGCAGGTGAGCTTTGTCTATCACCAATTGGATTGTCATTGGTCAATAAACTTGCACCTGCAAAATTTGCTTCCATGTTGATGGCTGTTTGGTTTACAGCAAATGCTTTTGCCAACTATTTAGCAGGCGCCTTGAGCAAACTCTATCCTGAAGAGGGCAAAGCCAAATTCATCTTAGGCTATCCCATTGAAAACAACTATTCCTTCTTCATGGTGTTTGTAGTGATGTCTGGCATTGCCGCATTTATTCTTTTTTTCCTTTCCAGAAAACTTCAGAACTTGATGAAGGATTAGCCCGTCTTTGAAATCAATTTATTTTATGAATATAAGAGCATTAAAGTTTGCTGCACCATTAAGTATTTATGTGCTTGCTTGGTTTGCCTTTCATGAAAAGGGATGGGTAATCGCTTGGCCTATACTATTTGCATTTGCCTTTATCCCTATTGTTGAGATACTCTTTCCTGCAGCAGAAAAAAATATGTCTGCTGCTGAGGAGCAAATTGCAAAAGAGGACAAGCTATATGATTTATGGCTCTACTTAATAGTACCCCTTCAATACTATGCTCTCTATCTTTTTTTCACATCTATTCAAGATCCAACACTGACTTCAATAGAGTTAATTGGTAGAATTGTAGTAATGGGACTGCTTTGTGGAACATTTGGCATTAACGTTGGACATGAACTAGGACATCGTAGAAATTTATATGAAAGAAATCTCGCAAAAGCTTTACTGTTGACTTCTCTGTACATGCATTTTTACATAGAGCACAACAAAGGACATCATAAAAATGTATCAACAAAAGAAGATCCAAGCAGCGCAAGAAGAGGTGAAATAGTTTATTTATTTTATTTCCGTACAGTCATCATGGGTTTTTTATCTGCATGGCATATTGCAGCGGATGAACAAAAGAAAAAAGGTAAACCTGTATTTCATTTTAGTAACCAAATGTTACAATTCCAGTTGCTCCAATTGTTATTCGTTACAGCTATTTTTATATTCTTTGGATGGATGGTCTTGTTGTCGTTTTTCGCAGCTGCAACAATTGGATTCCTTTTGCTAGAGACAGTCAACTATATCGAACATTACGGACTCGAAAGGAAAAAAACAGAAAAAGGATACGAGAGAGCAATGCCTGAACACAGCTGGAACAGCAGTCACGTTTTAGGACGATTGATTTTATTTGAATTGTCAAGGCACAGTGATCACCACTACATGGCCAGCAGAAAATATCAAATACTCAGACACCACGACCATGCTCCACAGATGCCAACAGGTTATCCGGGCATGGTAATTCTATCACTTTTCCCACCCTTGTGGTTTGCCATCATGAACAGGAGAATTGACCGGTATCAGCAAGCGTATCAGCTGATGGTGGCTGAGCCAAAATAAGGCTGAAGCACGTCAGGTATCTTAATACCATCTGGAGTTTGACAATTCTCTAATAAACTTGCCAGTATACGAGGGAGTGCCAATGAACTGCCGTTGAGCGAGTGCAACAATTGCGTTTTTCCATTCTCGTCTTTGGTCCTGATTTTCATTCTGTTGGTCTGATAAGATTCAAAATTAGAAACCGAGCTTACTTCCAACCATCTTTGCTGCGCTGCGCTGTAGACTTCAAAATCATAGGTCATGGCAGACGTAAATCCCATATCGCCACCACACAAAAGCAAGATGCGGTAGGGCAATCCTAGATTATGTAAGAGCTGCTCTACATGTATAACCATCTCTTCTAAAACACCATAACTTTTTGTTGCTTCAGTGAGACAAACTATTTCAACTTTATCAAACTGGTGTACCCTATTCAATCCCCTAACCTCTTTGCCAAAACTTCCTGCCTCTCTTCTGAAACAGGGCGTATAAGCAGTCATTTTGATGGGTAGTTCCTGAGCTGGAACAATTTCATCACGGTAGATATTGGTAACAGGTACTTCGGCTGTAGGAATCAAATACAACTCGTCTGCACCAACATGGTACATCTGACCTTCTTTGTCGGGAAGCTGACCTGTACCAAATGCAGAGGCTGCATTCACCAAATAGGGAGGAATATATTCGGTATAGCCGGCTTCGGTATTGTAGTCTAAAAAATATTGTATGAGCGCCCTTTGCAACTTAGCACCTCTTCCCTTATAAACAGGAAATCCGCTGCCAGTAATTTTTACCCCTGTCTGAAAATCAACGAGGTCGTATTTGGTGATCAAATCCCAATGTGGCACAGCAGCAGGGTGCAGATCAGGAACGGTTCCAGATTGGCGAACAACTTTATTCTCTTCCGGCGAAGTTCCTTCAGGAACTGCATCAGCAGGTAGATTAGGAATACGGTGCAGCATGCCATCTAGACTTGCTTCAGTTTCAGCCAACTGAATTCCTAAAGCATCGATGGTTTCTTTCATGGCAGAAACTTCGGCTTTTTTGGCTTCTGCTTCTGCTTTTTTGCCTTGAGCCATTAAAGCACCAATCTCTTTTGAAACCGAGTTTCTCTTGGCCAACAACTCATCCGACTGCATTTGAAGGCTTTTTCTTTGGTCGTCTGAAGAAATGATTTTATCCACCAACTCCAAATCCTTGAACTGTTTCTTTTCTAATCCTTTCAGTACCTTTTCCCGGTTATTGCGTATGTAGCCAAGCTGAAGCATGCTTCTTTTTTTGCAAAGATAAGCAATAGGAAGGGATGGCTAAATGGGTAACCGAATCTTGTTTAACTTTGTAGCATGAATGCAGCAGATGATCTACAAACCCGCTGGTGGAAATTGGAAGAAAAACTAATTGAAAAATTTGGCAAAAAGCCAGATATGGAATCCATCCTCTTTTTAATAGGTGTGCAGGAAGTGAATGGCGCCGGACATAAATTTACCAAGGAACAGAAACAAGACCTCATGCATATCGCGGTCTGTACCCTCTTAATGTCTAGTGGTTATTATGAGCATGAAGGCTGGGATGAAGATGGATGGCCGCATTTTAAACAACTCAAAGAATACAAAGTGATGTCGCTTTTTGAACAGGAAAACCTTTTAAAAGACCATGTCTTGTTCTATTTTGCCCAAAATGAATTTTTATGAACCCGTTATTGACACGATCTCTTTTTATTCTCCTGTATTTAATGACTGCTGCAACAACATCAGCACAGCCTGATGTTTTAGTTAAGGAGGGAGATAGAAAGAAGGACATACAAATGAAAACAGATTCGGGTATACTCATTTTGAGGTTGAGTGATGCTACTCCGTTGCACCGCGATAATTTCATTAAATTGGTAAAATCAAAGTATTA
>JBFYPP010000114.1:0-6194 GCA_041303255.1 Chitinophagia bacterium
CCCCTCTAACCATATTGGGTATAGTTGTAGCAGCGGTGGCCCTAAGATTGGTCCCGAACTGTTCAGCGCCCATCGTTACAAAAATTGCCCAGAACCCACTGCTAAAGCCGAGTAATGCGCAGATCAGGTACATCTTATCATCGCTGTTGTTAAATGAACTGAAATACAAAATACTGGAACAAAGCGTAAGTCCGTAAAAAATAAACAATGCCTTTTTTCTACTTTGGTAATACTGACTAACCAACCCGATCGTGATGTCGCCAATTGAAATTCCTATATAACCAAACATAGTGGCTTTCCCTGAATCAATTAAGTTATCGGTATATAGGTCGGCAGCAAAACGGTTACTAAAATTCATCAAGATTCCAATTACATACCAGGTAGGTAATCCAATTAAGATGGCCAACAGGTATTTTTTAAATCGGTTCTTATTGGTGAAGAACATAAAGAAGTTTCCTCTACTGATGTTCTCTGCTTTCACTTTGGCAAACATCATACTTTCTGCTACACTTACACGAAGCAGCAGCAAAACTATTCCCATTACGCCTCCAATCTTATAACACAAGCGCCAGTCATTTGTTATTTTAAAAACAAAGTAAGCAAATACAGCCCCCAACAAACCAATACCCGCAACCAAGGAAGTTCCTAGACCCCTATTTTTTTTCGGCATGATTTCTGAAACCAGGGTAATGCCTGCACCCAATTCACCTGCCAGTCCAATACCACCAATGAATCGGGCCCATGCGTATTGGTCCACTGTTTGAACATAACCTGTTGCGAAGTTGGCAATGGAGTACAATAAAATTGATCCAAACAATACGCTGAGTCTGCCTTTTTTGTCACCCAGTACGCCCCATAAAACACCGCCAATTAGAAGGCCAACCATTTGCCAATTGATCACTTTTGCGCTTGCTTCCAACATGTCTAAATTATTGTCAAGAACGCCAACACCCAGTAAAGACGGTTTTCGCACGATAGAAAAAAGAAGCAGTTCGTAGATGTCTACAAAATAACCTAACGAGGCAATGATGAGTGTAAGCACTATTTTTTTATCGGTCAATTTCATGTGTGTCATTTTGGTTGCAGCAGCAAATAAATGTAATGATTTTCTTTTTATCGATTCTTTATTGAGTTTGAAAAACTTTTTGTCAAAGTTGAAATGGAATTATATTGCAGCAAAAAAGCAACTGCTCATGATTAGCAAAGCATTTTCTCCCGAAAACCGGTCTAAAAGTTTTTTGATCTTGGTGGCCTCATTGGGTTATTTCGTTGATATTTATGATTTGTTGATTTTTTCTATTGTTCGCGAACCAAGTCTAAAAGCATTGCTGGTACCTGACGCGGAAATTGTAAATGCCAGTTCAAAAATCATCAACTGGCAGATGTTTGGTTTATTGCTTGGGGGTATCCTTTGGGGAATTATGGGAGATAGAAAAGGGCGGTTAAGTGTTTTGTTTGGGTCAATACTTCTTTATTCTCTTGCAAATTTTATTACAGGGTTTGTGCAGACAGTTAACCAATATGCTGCCATGCGTTTTATAACAGGCGTTGGCTTGGCTGGTGAATTGGGTGCAGGCATTACCCTGGTTTCAGAAATCATGCCTAAAAACAAAAGAGGCATCATGACCAGCTTCATCACTGGTGTTGGAGTGTTTGGCGCAGTATTGGCCTATTTGATTTATGATTTTACCAAAGACTGGAGATTGTGTTATATGATTGGTGGTGGATTAGGTATCCTTTTGTTGTTATTAAGGGTGAGCGTTTCAGAAAGTAGTCTATTTAAAAAGCATGCATCCTCTAAAATTGAAAAAGGAAATTTCTTCAAGCTGTTTACAAAGCCTGCTTTATTTAAAAAATACATCTTGGCTATTTTAGTGGGTGTACCATCATGGTTTATTGTGGGTATTCTAATCACATTAAGCAACAGGTTTGCTATGGAATTGTATGAGGGTAGTGCCATCATTGCTGGAGCTTGTGTGATGTACGGATACATCGGCAATGCTATGGGCGATATCACCGTGGGTTTAATAAGTCAGTATTACCAAAGCAGAAAGAAGGCACTTTACTTCATGTATGCGGCTTGTATACTTGCTGTATCCTTCTATTTCAGTCCCTTGAACAACTCGGATACTACCATGTATATCTGTTGTTTCTTTTTGGGTTATGCATCTGGATTCTGGGCCATAATTGTAACGATGGGTGCAGAGCATTTTGGTACTAATATTAGGGCAACTGCAGCTACAACCATTCCCAATATGGTGAGGGGTTCTTTGCCATTAATGAATCTTTTATTTAATGGTTATTTCATGAATACACTTCATTGGTCGATGGTACAAAGTGGAATTGTTACTGCGATTATAGTGATTGGTATTGCTTTAATTGCCTTGGTTAAAACCGAAGAAACATTTCACAAGGATTTGGATTATGTGGAAGAATAGGGAATAGGGAATAGGGATAAGGGAATAGGGATTAGGGATTAGACATTGAACTTCTATTCCCTTATCCCTATTCCCTGTCTTTTATGCCAACACCTCATTCATTGACCTCACAGCTGCTGCACTTTTTTCAAAGGCTGCTTGTTCATCAGCATTGAGTTCGAGTGGAAGAATTTTCTCCCATCCATTTTTACCAATTACTACAGGAACACCAAGACATATATCTGATTGTCCGTATTCACCTTCAAGTGAAACGCAACAAGTGAACAATTTCTTTTCATCACGAAGAATGCTGTTCACTAGTGCGGCTCCGGCTGCACCTGGCGCATACCAGGCAGAGGTACCAATCAATTTTGTAAGTGTGGCGCCACCAACCATGGTATCAGCAACAATTTTGTCTTGTTGTTCTTGGCTGAGGAATTGTGTAACAGGTATGCTGTTCCAAGTTGCTTTGCTAATCAATGGAATCATTGTGGTATCTCCATGTCCGCCTACCACAATTGCATTTAAGTCGCTTGCGCTGCATTCAAGGTGTTGAGACAATTGGTATTTAAAGCGACTGCTATCTAGCGTACCACCCATGCCAATAATTCTGTGCTTTGGTAGTCCAGTTGATTTCAATGCTAAGTAAGTCATGGTATCCATTGGATTGCTTACTACAATAATGATGGTATTTGGAGAATGTTGGAGTACATTTTCGCACACTGTTTTTACAATTCCTGCATTTGTACCAATGAGTTCTTCACGGGTCATACCTGGCTTACGCGGAATGCCTGAAGTAATTACAACCACATTGCTGTTGGCGGTTTTTGAATAGTCGTTAGTAGACCCTGTGATTTTTGTATCAAAACCGAGTAGTGCAGCGGTTTGTTGCATGTCTTGTGCCTTTCCTTCGGCAATTCCTTCTTTGATATCGAGCAAAACAAGTTCAGTACAAACGCCAGCACGGGCAATATTGTCTGCAGTAGTTGCGCCTACGGCGCCGGCTCCAATTACAGTTACTTTCATTTCTTTTGGTTTATATTGGTAAGATAGAATGTTTGCGCCGCAAAGGTATGGGGTTATTTGCCAAATTGGATTACCTTTGCCGACTCAAAACACAGTTATGGCAAATACGTCAGATATCTCTAGAGGCATGATCATCAAGCTGGAAGGCAGCTTGTATACAATTATTGAATTTGGTGAAAACAAGACTGCTCGAGCAGCTGCTAAAGTTTGGGCCAAACTAAAAGGAGTAGACAACAGCAGGTCCATCGAAAAAACATGGAACAGTGGTGATACCATCTTCCCTGTTAGGGTAGAAAGGAAGAGCTACCAGTATCTTTATAAAGATGAGACCGGCTTTAATTTTATGGATAACGAAACTTTCGAGCAGATCGCAATTGCAGAAAGTTTGGTGGATGCTCCTCAGTTTCTTACAGATGACCAAGAAGTATCTGTGCTAATCAATACTGAAACGGACCAGCCCATGAGTGTGGAACTACCTGATAAAATAGTATCAAGGGTTACTTACTCAGAACCCGGACTTCGCGGAGATACGGCAACCAGAACCTTAAAGCCAGCCACAGTAGCTACAGGGGCGACTGTAATGGTGCCACTTTTTGTAAACGAAGGAGATGTAATTAGGATCAATACCAAAACTGGAGAATATATCGAAAGAGTAAAAGAGTGATTTTAATGAAATTTGAATAAAAAACACGTTTTTCGCCCCGATTTTGACTAAAATCGGGGCTTTTTCATTCAAAAATGAGTAAAATTTAATTTGGAGGGTTTACATTTTTCCCCCACCTTTACCCTCCGTTTTCAACCAAAAAATATTTTATTATGGATTTGAAACAAATTCAGGATCTCGTTAAAATGGTCAATAAGTCCAACATCAGTGAACTGACCATCGAAGAAAAAGACATCAAAATAACCATCAAACAGAAAGAGGACAAGTACATTACTGCAGCACCTATGCAAGCAGTCCCTCAAATGCAAGCCATGCCAGCAGCAGTTTCACCTGCTCCTGCAGCAGCTGCACCAAAAGCTGAAGCCAAGTCTTCAGATAACCTGATCACGATTAAAAGCCCAATGATTGGTACGTTTTACAGAAAGCCATCTCCGGATAAACCAAATTTTGTGGAAGAAGGTGATGAAGTGAGAAATGGCAATGTGGTTTGTGTAATCGAAGCCATGAAACTATTCAATGAAATTGAAAGTGAAGTGAGTGGAAGGATTGTAAAGATATTGGTGGAACATTCTTCCCCTGTTGAATACGACCAGCCTCTGTTCCTCGTTGAGCCTGCTTAGTCTTAATATAGCAGGTTTATTTTTTCATTTAAACATGTGGCATGACCAAAGATTCGAAAAAGAGCTTTAAGAAAATATTGATCGCCAATAGGGGAGAGATCGCTTTAAGGGTAATCAGGACTTGCAGGGAGATGGGCATCAAAACAGTAGCTGTTTACTCAACAGCAGATAAAGACAGTCTACACGTAAGGTTTGCAGACGAAGCGGTTTGTATTGGAAAACCAGCCAGCACCGATTCTTATTTAAATATCCCCCATTTGATGTCGGCCATGGAAATTACCAATGCCGATGCAGTACACCCTGGCTATGGTTTTCTTGCAGAAAATGCAAAGTTTGCTGAAATCTGTGGTGAACATGGCATTAAATTTATTGGTCCAACTCCTGATCAGATCAGGTCTATGGGAGATAAAATTACTGCAAAAGAAACCATGATTAAGGCAGGCGTACCCGTTGTTCCTGGTAGTGGAGGGTTATTGGAGAGTGTTGAGGAGGCCAAAGTGATTGCAATGGAAATTGGCTATCCTGTTATATTAAAAGCTACAGCAGGCGGCGGTGGAAAAGGGATGCGCGTGGT
Source organism: Chitinophagia bacterium (assembly GCA_041303255.1). GTDB lineage: Bacteria > Bacteroidota > Bacteroidia > Chitinophagales > Chitinophagaceae > Pollutibacter. The sequence continues at coordinate 5,302 of JBFYPP010000114.1, forward strand.
TTGGGTAGAGTCTGAAATTGAGAAAGCTTACGATAGTGCAAAAGCAGAGGCATTGGCCTCCTTTAAGAACGATGGCGTCTACATGGAAAAATTTGTAGAAGAACCTCGTCATATTGAAATTCAAGTAGCCGGCGATAGGTATGGTAAAGTGTGTCACATGAGTGAGCGCGATTGTTCCATTCAGCGTCGTCACCAAAAACTGGTGGAAGAATCTCCCTCGCCATTCATGACTGATGAATTGCGTGAAAGAATGGGTGCTGCTGCTGTTAAAGCTGCTGAGGCCATTGGCTATGAAAGTGTGGGTACCATTGAGTTTTTGGTAGACAAACACAGGAATTTCTATTTCATGGAAATGAATACCCGTATTCAAGTTGAGCATTGCGTTACAGAGGAAGTGACCAATTTTGACTTGATTAAAGAGCAAATTAAAATTGCTGCGGGAGAGCCCATTTCTGGGAAGCATTATTTTCCTGAAATGCATGCCATTGAATGTAGAATTAATGCAGAAGATCCATACAACGATTTTAGGCCTTGTCCGGGTAAAATAACCGTATTGCATCAGCCGGGTGGTCATGGTATTCGAGTTGACTCCCACATATACGCTGGTTATGTAATTCCGCCTTACTATGATTCCATGATTGCAAAAATTATTGCGGTTGCAAGAACACGTAAGGAAGCAATTGATACCATGAGCAGGGCACTGAGTGAATATGTAATTGAGGGTATCAAAACCACCATACCTTTTCACCAACAGTTGATGAAAAATGAAGATTTTATTAGTGGAAACTTTACCACCAAGTTCTTAGATACTTTCAAAATGCAATAAGTATAAAAAAAGTTTCTCAACAAAAAACCCCGCAACTGCGGGGTTTTTTTATTATTCTATTTTTCTA
>JBFYPP010000115.1:0-6174 GCA_041303255.1 Chitinophagia bacterium
CTTGCTATAAAAAAGGGACTAGAATATTTTGGTCCAAAAATGAAAGACATGGTTGTTTTTGCAGAAGACCTTATTGCAAAAACAGATCCATCCAATAAAACTTTATTAATACATTGTTGGAGAGGTGGTATGAGGAGTGCTGGTATTGCCTGGTTGTTCGATTTATACGGATTCAAAGTGTATACCCTCGTTGGTGGATATAAAGCATTTAGAAACTGGGTATTGTCTCAGTTTCTAAACAAAGAGAATTTTCGCATCTTGGGTGGATATACCGGAAGCGGAAAGACAATTGTTTTGTCAGCGCTAAAAGAAAACGGTGCTGCTGTAGTTGATCTTGAGGGTTTAGCTGGACATAAGGGATCTGCTTTTGGAAATATTGGACTGCCTAAGCAACCCAGTCAAGAACTGTTTGAAAATAAATTGGCTGTCTCTATTTTTCAAGTAAAAAAAGAAAAGCCTACAGAAGAAATTTGGCTTGAGGATGAAAGTCAACGCATTGGTACCGTCAATATTCCTCAACCCATGTGGGAACACGTTAGGTCTTGCCGGGTTTTCTTTTTAGATATTCCATTTCCTCAGCGCGTGAATTATTTGGTTGACACCTATGGAAAATTGGATAAGGTTGAGTTGGGAGAAGCAATAAAAAGAATCCAAAAAAGACTAGGTGGTTTAGAAACAAAAACGGCTTTGGCTTTTTTAGAACAAGATAATATTCACGATTGCTTTTCTGTCTTATTAAAATATTACGACAAACAATACAGCAAAGGTCTTGAAAGTAGACCCGAACCCAAGCCAGAGGTGATTAATATCAAAACTGGAATTGTAGATGATAAAATAAATGCAGCGCTGCTGCTTAAACTTTGAGTATGGAAAATATTAAGCTCACTCAGTATTCTCATGGTGCAGGTTGTGGATGTAAAATATCTCCAAAGATATTAGATGAAATTCTGCAGTCAAGTTTTAGTATGCCAGACAACAACCGTTTGCTTGTAGGGAACCACAGTAAAGACGATGCTGCTGTTTATGATCTACTAAACGGAACTGCATTAATTTCTACAACGGATTTTTTTATGCCCATTGTAGACGATCCTTATAATTTTGGAAGAATAGCTTCTGCAAATGCAATAAGCGACGTTTATGCCATGGGGGGAAACCCAGTATTGGCAATTGCTATATTGGGGTGGCCCATCAATATTATTCCTCCCGTAGTTGCAAGACGTGTTATAGAAGGAAGTAAAAGCATTTGTTTAGAGGCGGGTATTCCTTTGGCGGGCGGACACAGCATAGATTCTCCTGAACCCATTTTTGGATTGGCCGTAAACGGATTAGTGGATATTAAAAACCTAAAACAAAACAACACAGCAAAGAAGGGTGATGTTTTATTGTTGACAAAAAAGATTGGTGTTGGTATTCTTACAACTGCTGAAAAAAAGAATCAACTAACAGAAAGCGATAAATTATTGGCTGCAGAACAAATGATGCAATTAAATAAAGTAGGAAGTAGATTGGGTGCAGTAGCAGGTGTTCATGCAATGACCGATGTAACCGGATTTGGTTTGTTGGGTCATCTTATTGAAATGGCTGAAGGAAGTGGTCTATCGGCAACAATTGAATTTGATCGGGTTCCTTTGATCTCAGAACGTTTAATAGAATATGTTGAAATGGATGCCGTTCCAGGAGGCACAAACAGAAATTGGGACAGTTATGGACATAAGGTACAACTAGAAAACACCGGCGCTGAATCACTATACAAAAACATTTTAGCTGATCCCCAAACCAGTGGTGGATTATTGATTTCGGTGGGCAGGGATAGCCTGGAAGAGGTGGTTTCTATTTTGAACGAATTTGGACTTTCTGAAAGAACAACACCAATTGGTGAAATGCACGAATCGGGAAGTTTTGCAGTAAGGGTGAATTAAATTAATTCGTCTATTTTACTCGCGAGTGATTTGTCTTTGTCGGTAACCATATTACCAGCATCGTGGGTTGATAACCAAATTTCTACCGTGCTCCAGGTATTGGTCCATGTAGGATGATGATCCGCTTTTTCAGACAGAATCGCAACTCTTGTCATAAACGCAAATGCTTCTGAAAAATCTTTGAAGCTAAATTTTCTATACAGTTTATTGTTTTCTTCTGTCCACATAATTTATCGTTGAAGGTTATCTTTTGATTTTATTTTATCGTGTGCCACTTCAGCAACAAGCTGCACTCCGGGAATTTCTTTGATCATTAATTGAATTCTTGAAAAAGCAGATTCGTCGTGAAAGGGATCACGAATAAGCCAAATGAAATCAAAATGTTGAAGTTCTGGAAGTAAAAATTCTCCTTCGTGTTTATTGCTGTATAAAAAGTGTTCTTTTTGTTCAATTTGGTGAATGTACTCGTAGACTGTGAAAGAATAAGATCTTCTGTTTTTCTCCATTGGAATTTGTAGGTCTACTGACGTTTGAAAACCAATTTGCAACAACCTATCAATGTGCCAACAAAAATGATAATTCTTTAGGGTGCATGCAATACCCAAAATTCTTGTGTCTTCAAAGAAGTTGTCAGACATCCTATTATCATCCAACCTTAGTTTCATTAGAAAACAATTTCAAAACTGAGTTCTTTTTCGCCCCTCACAACAACCGCAGTTGTTTTGTCTCCTTTTTTAAATTTTGACAACGCCTGCATATAGGCTTCTACTGAAGAGGTTTTATAGTCGCCCAACTGCTTAACAACATCACCCCCAAGAATTCCTGCTTTTTTTGCTGGCCTATTGTCTGATACCCCATCAACTCGAACTCCAGTTCCTCCATAAGAATAATCAGGCATTATACCCATAGATACACTAAACCTTGTTGAGGTAGATGTTTGTTGCTCTCTTGTTTTTGTAAACACCAATTTGTTTGGCGTTTTGTCATTTTGAATCATTTCTTGAATGAAGCGAACGATTTGAGACATTCCCACATAATTGATCTTATCTGCATCGTCTGATGGTTTGTGGTAATCTGTATGCAAACCGGTGAAAAAGAAAAGAACGGGAATATCTTTTCTATAAAAAGAGGTGTGGTCGCTTGGTCCTGTTCCGCTTGAATCAAACTTTATTGTGAAACTCTTTTTCTTTACTGCAGCAATCATGCTTTGCCATGAGGGAGAAGTGCCATATCCTCCAACCGTAATGGTTTTGGTGCTGTCGTTCATTCTTCCAACCATATCCATGTTGATCATGTAGTTTACGGTGTTGAGTGAAATGGTTGGGTTTTCTACAAAATATTTTGAACCATTAAGGCCCAGTTCTTCTGCAGAGAAACCAATAAACAAATAATTGTAATGCTTGGCTTTGTTTCCTTTGAGTTGAAATGCCAACTCAATCATAGATGCAGTACCACTCGCATTGTCGTCTGCACCATTGTGAATTTCTGGCTGACCGCCCCTTATCATTGAGTTACCGTCTTCACCCAATCCCAAATGATCATAGTGTGCACCAATTACAACAGTGAATTGTGCTCCATTATCTAGAAAACCGACAACATTTTTTGACTTTCTTGTTTTGGGCTCTACAAAGAGGCTTGCGTCTATAAAATAGGTGTCGTTATTTTCTTTGATGTATTTATCTCTTCCCTTGGATGTTAAAAAAGCGGCTGGAATTGGTGTAGTTTCTGAACGGTCTTTAGAATCAAATTTTAAAACATCTGCTTCTTTTGTACTGTTGTAGAAGAGTACCATGCTTGCACCCTTATCCTTGGCAGATTTTAATTTATCGTTGATTAAGTTATTAATGTCGAAATGCGGATTTGATTTATTTTCTTCCAATGATTCTGCAAGGTCTAAGATCCAGGGTTGTCCATTTTCATGAAGGTCTGGGCTAGACTCTCCTTTGCTGGCACCCTGAAGAGAATTTGACAATGGGAAAAAGTCAATTTCGGAATCAAGTTTTATTCCATTTATAGATAATCTTGTGCTTGGAGAGATGACCTTACCATCATTAAGGGTAAAATATTGAAAATACTCTCCATTGTCTCCTTTTGGAACAAGTGCGAGTTCCTTAAACTTCTCAGCAATAAAAACAGCCGCCATAGTTTCTCCAGCATCGCCAGCTCTTCTACCCTTAAGTTCGTCTGATGCTAAATAGGTAACTTGTTTTTTGAGATAGCCCACAAGCTCCTTATCAGATTTTGAAAGTTTTTGTGCAACCAGACCCTGAGAAATCAGAAGAAAAAAGAAAACAATCCTATACATACTGTAACTATTTTTTACAAAGTTAGTGTACTTGTATTGCTTGAAGATGTTTTGGAAGAAAGAATGCGCTTTTTACTGCTTTCGTAAATGTTAACTCTATTTTGGGGGTACATTTGTATATTCAATTACTTTGAGCACACACCCACATATTGCAATTTCTGGAAACCCCAACAGCGGAAAAAGTTCTTTGTTTAATCTGTTGACAGGGTTAAGACAACAAGTGGGTAATTTTCCGGGTGTAACGGTAGAAAAAAAGCTGGGGCACTTCAACCTTCCAGGAAAAGGAGATTGCACAATTTTAGATTTGCCGGGTACCTATAGCCTATATCCCAGGCGCGAAGACGAATGGGTGTCTTACAAGCAATTAATGTATCCCGAGGGTGAACAAAAAATTGATTTAGCTATTGTTGTGGCCGATGCCAGTAACCTAAGAAGAAACCTCTTGTATGTTTCTCAGGTAGTTGATTTAAAAATTCCCGTGGTAGTAGCGCTTACTATGTCGGATTTAGCAAAAAAAAGAGGGATAAAGGTAGATACAGATAGTTTGGCCAGAGAAATGGGGGTTCCTGTTGTTGCTGTTAATGCCAGGACGGGTAAGGGTGTGGATCAACTAAAATCTACGATAGCGCTTCTATTAAACAACAGTACGCCCAGACAAGATTTTTATCCTGTTTTGGAATTAGCAGAGGGTGCAATTCTTGGGGTTAAGGAAGTTTTACCCGGCCTTTCGAATTACAGCGCAATTCATCATTTAATTAATCATGAATATTTTGGATTGTCGGTTGAAATACAAAAGAAGATAGAAGAAACCGAAAAGAAACACAATTTTAACCATACAAAGATTCAAGCAGAAGATATTCAGAAACGCTATCAGCGAATTAGGATTATCATGCAAAAATCGGTTGAGGAAAACAGCATAGAAAAAAGAAAACTATTTTCAGAACAACTGGATCGTTTCTTTCTTCATAGAACCTATGGTTATTTAATTATGGGGGTTGTTCTTTTCTTGTTGTTTCAAAGTGTGTTTTGGGCAGCTGAATATCCAATGAATGCAATTGAGAAGGGTGTAGGGATGTTGGGTGGTTATTTAGGCAGCATAATGAACCCTGGTTGGTTTACTGATCTATTAATTAATGGTGTGTTGGCGGGTTTTGGGGGTATTGTGGTTTTTGTGCCACAAATCATGATTTTATTTGGACTTATTACTCTTTTAGAAGACACGGGATATATGGCAAGGATTAGTTTCTTGAGTGATCGTATTATGAGGAGAGTGGGTTTAAATGGAAAAAGTATTATGCCAATGATTGGTGGTTTTGCATGTGCTGTTCCAGCAATAATGAGTGCAAGAAATATTGAGAATAAAAAAGAGCGGTTGTTAACGATTCTAGTAACTCCATTTATGAGTTGCAGCGCGAGGCTTCCGGTTTTTACAATTTTAGCATCATTGATTATTCCGAACGATTATTTATTTGGCGTATTGAGTATTCAAGGGTTGGTATTAATGGGATTGTACGTATTAGGAATTATTGTCGCGATGCTCGTTTCTTATGTTTTAAACATTTTTATTAAAATAAAGGAAAAGAGTTTTTTTATATTAGAGCTGCCCGTGTACAGACAACCACGTTGGAAAAACATTGTTATTACAATGATAGAAAAAGCCAAGGTTTTTGTTTTTGATGCTGGTAAAGTAATTATGGTTATCTCCTTAGTTTTATGGGGATTAAGCTCATATGGCCCTTCAGAAAAAAGAGCACAGATCAATAATAAGTATGAAATATTAATAAAGGATAATCCTTTAAATAGTGAAATATATCAAGCGGAAAAAGCGACAGAATTATTAGAATATTCATACGCGGGTATTATGGGTAGAAGTATAGAACCAGTAATACGTCCGCTGGGATACGATTGGAAGATTGGAATTGCATTAATTACTTCCTTTGCTGCAAGAGA
>JBFYPP010000116.1:0-6162 GCA_041303255.1 Chitinophagia bacterium
GCGTATCTGTCATAACCGCTACACCGCTTGCAGAAATGTGTTTAACCTGACTCTTTACTAAATGAAGGATGATGTCAATATCATGTATCATTAAATCTAAAATGACGCTCACTTCCGTTCCTCTTGGGTTGAACTGGGCAAGTCTGTGTACTTCAATGAACATGGGATTCAATTCCTTGTTTTTCAAAGCCTGGAAAGCAGGATTAAATCGCTCCACATGTCCAACTTGAAATTTAACTTTCGCTTCCTCAACCAACTTTATAAGCTGTCTTGCTTCATCCATGTTGTTGGCCAATGGTTTTTCAACAAATACGTGTTTACTTTTTCTCAATGCAGCTTCACAAACTGGAAAATGAAATTGGGTAGGCGTAATGATGTCAACTGCATCAACAGCATCCAATAAGGAATACATGTCGTCAAATCTTTTTAATCCAAATTTTTTAATTGCTTCCTCAGCATTTGTATCATTGGGATCGTAAAAACCTACGATAGATACATTTGCAATGGTCTGCCAATTGCTGATATGGAATTTACCAAGATGGCCTACGCCAAAGATGCCTATTTTCAACATAGTCTTGTAAAGGTAGATATTTTGTGATTCAGTCAATAAACAGCATTTTTGTATTTCTTAAATCAACCATGAAAAAAATCATAATAACAGTAGATGGATGGTCCTCTTGTGGTAAAAGCACCATGGCAAGACAACTTGCAAAAAAGCTCAATTATATATTTATTGATTCAGGGGCCATGTACCGGGCTATTGCCTTGTTTTTTATCCGTAATCAGGTTGATTGTTCAGATGAACAGGCCATTTCATCAGCACTTTCTCAGATTCATTTGTCTTTTAAATTGAACGAGGGTAACGGAAACAATGAAATCTGGCTCAACAATGAAAATGTAGAGTCTTTCATTAGAGAGATGCAAGTCGCTGAAAAAGTGAGCGAGGTGGCTGCCCTTGGTAAAGTGCGAAACTTTGCAGTTGCCCAGCAGCAATTGATAGGGGCTGAAAAGGGGATAGTAATGGATGGCAGAGATATTGGGACCGCAGTTTTTCCTGAAGCTGAATTGAAAATTTTTATGACTGCCGACATTGCTGTGAGGGTCGAAAGAAGATGGAAGGAACTAAAGACAAAATATCCAGAAATTTCTATACAAGAGGTTAGCGATAACTTGGCATCTAGAGATCATGCTGATTCTACTAGGGCTATATCTCCACTGAGAAAGCCAGAAGATGCTCTTGTACTGGACAATAGCCATCTTACTCCTTCAGAACAATTGGAACTGGCCTTGGATTGGGCTAATCAAAAAATCAACAACTGATTATACCCAGTCTTTGCTGATCTCTTCTATGGTTTTTGAGTTTGTAAAAAAGCTGCTTATTTTTTCGATTGTGTCTTGAACTATGGCATCCGGACAAGATGCGCCGCTGGTAATAAGAATATCGACTACCAATTTGTTTGGCAAGAAATCTGATTTAAAATATTCTTCATGCGTTCTCCAATTAAAGGCCTTTAATTCTTGATTGGACAAGAGGTCTGAAGAAGATTCTATAAAATAAGTTGGCATATGCGCTTCACAAAGCTCCACCAAATGTGAACTGTTGCTGCTGTTTCTTCCCCCAATCACAATGGCTAGGTCTGCATTAATATTCAACAAACTTTTTACAGCAGTTTGATTGTCGTTGGTAGCATAACAAAGCGTATCTCTGGTATCGGCAAAATGTAATCCTACGCTAGCGTCATCCAGGTTGTATTTTTCTATAACAATTTGCTTGAGGTAATCTGCTATGGCTTGGGTATCTGTAGCCAACATCGTAGTTTGATTCACTACACCAAAACGGACAAGATCTTTTTCTACATCAAAACCTTTGCTGCACCTGTTACCAAATAAAGGGGTAAAATCATCACTACTTCGTTTTCCGAGAATAAATTCTCCCAATACAATGGCTTCAGCCATATCGTTGATCACTATTGTAGGTGTATGAACATCACTATGCGAAAAGGTAGCTCTGGTTTCTTCATGTGTTGGTTTTCCATGCACCACAATGCTATAGCCTTTTTCAGAGATCTGTTCTGCCCTGTTCCAAACTTTTTCTACAAAAGGACAAGTGGTGTTGTACTGTTCAATTTGTATTCCAATATTCTTGAGTCTATTTTCAATTTCTATGGTTGTGCCAAACGCAGGAATAATAACTATGTCTTCAGCAGTTAAGCTTTCAAATGGTATCAGGTTATTTCCTTTGGTATCCATAAGAAACTGAACCCCGCTGTTGATGAGGTCTTCATTCACAAACGGATTGTGAATCATTTCACTTAATAAAAAGATTCGTTTGCCAGGATTATTTTCTACAGTCTGGAAAGCAATTTCAATTGCATTTTCAACCCCATAGCAAAACCCGAAATGTCTGGCAAGAAAAAACCTTACTGGCCCCATGTCTAACAGGGTAGGTGTAAAATCCTTTTTTAATTTATCCGCTGCCTTTCTTTTCTGTTTAATGGCAGCGATTAATGGACTTCTGTATCGAATAGGTATTGTAAACTGCTTCATGCTATAAGTGCAAAGTTAAGTAAAGATTAAAACAATCCTTTCTGGTATTCGTTAGCATGGGTGCAACCGATTTCTTAACTTTCCAACATGAAAACTGAATTTGTTCCTGTGGATTGGATCTTGAACTCAAATATTTATGAAGTCAATCTCCGTCAATATACCCAAGAAGGCACCATCAATGCATTCAGAAGACATCTGCCAAGGCTAAAGGACATGGGAATTGGCGTACTCTGGTTCATGCCCCTCACTCCCATAAGTAGAAAGAACCGAAAGGGTAGCATGGGTAGTTATTATGCCTGTTCCAGTTATACGGAAATTAATCCCGAATATGGGACTAAAAATGATTTTATCACGCTGGTGGATGAAGCACATCTGCTTGGATTGAAGGTAATTGTAGATTGGGTAGCTAACCACACGGGCTGTGATCATGAATGGACAACTATTCATCCTGATTTTTATAAAAAAGATGAACGAGGAGAATTTTACGATGAGCATGGCTGGGATGATGTTATCGATCTTGATTATTCCAATCAGTCCATGAGAGTAGCAATGATAGGGGCTATGCGCTATTGGATAAACAATTTTAATATAGACGGTTTTCGTTGCGACATGGCCATGTTAACGCCAGTTGATTTTTGGACACAAGCGCGTTTGGCCTTAACCGAGACCAAGGATCTTTTTTGGCTGGCTGAATTGGACCCGTTAGACAATCCGGAATACATGATGGCCTTCGATTCTGCATACACTTGGCGGTGGATGAATGCCGCGAAACAATGCAAAGAAGAAGGCGCTCAACATATCCATCACCTCAAATATGTTTTGTCGCAATACAAGGCAACAGTCCCTGACACTGCTTGTCCCGCTTGGTTTACAAGCAATCATGATGAAAACAGTTGGAACGGAACTGAATATGAAAAGTATGGAGAGATGGCCTTACCCCTTGCTTTTTTTTCAGCCACTTGGAAAGGACTCCCTTTGATTTATAGCGGTCAAGAGTTACCTAACCAAAAACGCTTGGCCTTCTTTGATAAGGATCCCCTAGACTGGAAACCAAAACCAGATTTACATGACTTTTATAAAACAATACTTGAATTAAGAATTGGGAACCCTGCTTTTAGTGTTTCTCAACACCCAGACAACTGTATTTTATTGAACAACAGTGTAGATCACCATGTATTAAGTTTCATGCGGAAAAATGGGGACAGCACAGCAGTTGTGGTTATTAATTTTTCTCAATATCATTTAAGTCATGTTGAGGTGGTCATTAATGATATAAACGGACTATTTACAGCGTTGTTTACAAATGATACAAGAGATTTTGGAGGCACTCATATTTACGTAGATTTACCACCATGGTCTTTTCAAGGTTGGATAAAATAAAAGCAGACACGATGGTCTGCTTTTAGTAAATACTGTATTGAAATTACTTATTCTGTTGCTTCAATGGGGTATTGATAGACTCCTTCGTACCCCGGGTAAATGCCCTCAAGTAGAATTCTTTTTGATGATTTTGAAATTGCAGCCATAAGCTCTTCTACTGATTTCACCTCTGTGCCATTTACTTTGAGTACAACAAATCCGTCGCGCATCCTGGTTTGTTCATCTATCAAGCCACTGCTGATTTTTGAAATCATAACACCACCTTTAACGCCGTATTCTTTTGCTTTTTTTGCATCAAGCGTTTGAAGGGTTGCACCTAGTTTGTCAGACATGGTGTTTTTTACAATGTCGTAGCTTCCAGATTTATTTTTTAATGTAATGCTGGTAGTCGATTCTTTTCCATTTCTGTTATAGTTCACAGCTATTTTATCGCCTGGCTTATAACCTGCTATTTGTTCAACCATTTCACTTCCATTGGAAACCTTCACCCCATTTATTTTTGTGATATAATCACCAGTCTGAATTCCGGATGAAGACATTGCTCCATCTTTCGAAACATCCATCACCAATACACCTTGTCCTTCTTTGTAATTGAGCTTGGCCTTTTCAGTTTCTGGAGCATTTTCTGGAAGATAGCTGATGCCCAGAAAAGCACGTTGTACTGTTCCGTATTGGAGTAAATCGTTAATGATTTTTTTCACAATATTTACTGGAATTGCATAAGAATAGCCAGCATATGCACCAGTAGGAGAGGCAATGGCAGATACAATACCCACCAATTCACCATTTGTATTAATAAGAGCACCACCCGAATTTCCTTGGTTTACGGCGGCGTCGGTCTGAATAAATGATTCAATGGGACTGTTGCTTTTGCGCTGATTTAAGCCCAGGGTTCTGGCCTTAGCACTTACAATACCAGCTGTTACTGTGGTTTCCAGATTGAGGGGATATCCAACTGCTAAGACCCACTGACCTATATTTATATTGTCTGAATTTCCATATAAGAGAAAATTCAATCCTTTTTCTTCGATTTTTAAAAGGGCAAGGTCACTGCTCGGGTCTGTTCCAATGAGTTTTGCAGTGTATTGCTTTTTGTTGTTGAGTGTTACTTTTATCTCACTTGCTTGATCAATTACGTGGTTGTTGGTAACAATGTAACCATCTTCGCTGATAACAACACCTGATCCGCTTGCTCGTTGAGGCATGCTTCTCATTTGCGGACCCCCAAAAAATTCTTCAAAGAATTCGTCACCAAAGAAATCGCTAAACGGACTTTTCTTCGTTTTTGGAAGGTTGTTGTTAGCCTGATTAGCTCCTATGGTAGTGGTGATGTGCACAACAGCAGGAACTCCGGCTTTTGAGGCGGGTTGGAAATCTACGGGTTGTCCGGGAACATTGCTGTTGCTGTCATAAAATCCTGCATAACTTCCGGGTATTTTGCCATTGTACTGCTGTATTGCATTGGGTCTTTGGATGAATGAATCATAACCAAACAGTGCTGCAGCGGTAGTGGCAGAGCTAATTAAAACTACTGTAAGTGTTTGTTTGATGTTCATGGTAATGTGTTTAAAACTTGTTTTACTAATCTTCTTTATCAAATATGGTGCCCAGGTAAATGCAATTAAGTAAACATGACTGAATTTCAGTTCACCATCCAACCTATTTAACAAATTCTTAGGCGGAAGGTTTTCTAATCATGGTATTGGCTGAAATTTTGACACTTTTATGATAGTGATTTCAGGAATTCCAATATATCCACCCCATCTGGAAAGTCGCTCAAGCTCGGCTGCTGTGCCCTGCCAAAGGGAACATGACCTTTTCCAACAAGGCATTGAATTTTGTCTTTGTCTAAGAGATCAGCTACCGAATTTTTATCTTTATAAAACTGATAGTGTAGCTGTGAAATAGGAGAGAAGGGGTTTGCGTTTTCTAAGAGAACGATAGAATCGTTACTCATGTAGAACCTGTTGTTCATAATGGCAATGGTCAGCTGATAGTCGAAATTATTCCGGTATTTGTCGTGGTTCTTGTATTCGTCGTACTTCCTCAATGCATTGAGTAAGGGAAGAAAGTCATACCCCTCGGGTACCCATATTTGCGTAACGTTCCTGCATCCCAGTCCAAAATACATTTGTACATCATCTGCCAAATGTTCCAGCTCTTCTGCGGTCTCATTTCCATCTAGAAGGGCAATGGACGTCCTGTTTTTCCTAATGATGTGCGGATATTTACTAA
>JBFYPP010000117.1:0-6106 GCA_041303255.1 Chitinophagia bacterium
AAAGAGAAAGAATAGGCGCGTACTAATAATTAATTAGCCTACGAATTGCATCATGCAATCTTGCTTTGGCAAGAAACTGCTGCTCTAATTCTGGAGAAAAGGGGATGGGCGTATCCACACTTGCGCAACGCATTACGGGTGCATCTAAATATTGAAAACAGTTTTCAGAAACCCAGGCAGCAATTTCAGCACCAATACCTCCTGTCAGGTTGTCTTCGTGCAATACCAACAAACGATTGGTTTTTACAACCGACTTTTTAATGGCATCAAAATCCAATGGAGATAAAGAGCGCAGGTCAATTACCTCAATAGAAATTTCAGCATGCAACTTGGCGTATTCTAATGCCCAATGTACTCCGGCTCCATAGGTTACAATACTCATGTCTTCACCGGCTTGCACAATAGCTGCTTTACCAATCTCCACTTCAAATGGTGCAGCATCCACCATCCCTGATGTACTTCTGTATAAAGCTTTGTGTTCGAAATAAAGAACAGGATTCGGATCATTGATGGCTGCCATCAATAAACCTTTTGCATCTGAAGGGTTGGATGGATAAACAATTTTTAAACCAGGCACATGAAAGAACCAGGCTTCGTTGCTTTGCGAATGAAAAGGTCCAGCACCAACGCCTGCACCTGTAGGCATTCTTATCACTACATCTGCGTTTTGTCCCCACCTGTAATAAATCTTTGCAAGATTATTTACAATCTGGTTGAACCCAACCGAAACAAAATCTGCAAACTGCATCTCCACCACAGTCTTGTATCCTTCTAAAGACATACCCAATGCAGCTCCAATAATAGCACTTTCACATAGCGGTGTATTGCGTATACGTGCTTTGCCATATTTATTCATTAACCCCTCTGTCACTTTAAAAGCACCTCCGTATTCTGCAATATCTTGTCCCATTATCACCAAGTTCTCATGAATGGTAAGCGACTGATCCAATGCCTCTGAAATGGCATTGATCATGCGCATGGGTTCTGTTCTTTTTGGAAATGAATTTTTAGACAATTCAAAACTCTTAGGGAGAGCTACTTGGGGAGCATAAACATCCTTTAACTCTTCTTCAAGATTGACTTCATTCTTTTCAAATGTTAAACCAGCCTTGAGGTCTTTTTCTATTTTTTGCCTAAGCTCATCATTGATTGCACACAACTCATCTACATCAATGATGTCGACTGATAACAACCATTCTTCGTATGTCCTTACCGGATCTTTCTTCTCCCATTCTTCAAGCAGCTCCTTCGGTACATACTTCACACCACTCGATTCCTCATGTCCACGCATCCTAAAAGTCATGCACTCTATCAAATAGGGTTTTTGCTCATCAATACAATAATTCCTAACTCCCCTTATGGTATCATATACCTCCAAGATATTGTTTCCATCAATCTTGATTCCTTCAATGCCATAACCATGTGCTTTATCTACCAATGATTCACAACGGTATTGCTCACTGGTTGGGGTGCTCAAACCATAACCATTGTTCTCTATAATAAAAATGACAGGCAGGTCCCAAACCGCTGCAACATTCAATGCTTCATGGAAATCTCCTTCTGATGTTCCACCATCACCAGTAAATGTAAGTGCTACTTTTTTCTCCCCCTTCAATTTATAAGCAAGTGCTGCACCATCAGCCAAGGCCAGTTGTGGTCCTAAATGCGAAATCATTCCCGCTATATGGTGTTCCTTGGAACCAAAATGAAAACTTCTTTCCCTTCCCTTGCTAAACCCATCCTTGCTCCCTTGCCATTGCAGAAATAATTTTTCAAGCGACATGCCTCTCGCCGTAAATACACCCAGGTTGCGGTGAAGCGGCATGATCCATTCATCTTGCTGCATGGCCATGGTGGCACCGACAGAAATCGCTTCTTGTCCAATACCACTGAACCATTTAGAAACCTTACCCTGACGCAACAATACAATCATCTTCTCTTCGATCATTCTCGAAAAAAGGAGTTTCCTGTAAAAGGAAATCAATTCTGCATTGGAAAGTTTCTTACGGTCGAATTGCATATACTGTGATTTACTTCCGCCTAGACCACTACAAGTTCATAAAAATCTTCTGGACGGAGGTATTTATTGGCCAATTCCTTCAATTCATCTGTCTGGATGTTTTTGATGGTATCTACCGACTGGTAAAAGAACGAATCATCAAGGCCATTTAGTATGAGGTTCTTCCATCTTCCAATAATATGGAAGGGACCATCTAAGTCTCCCAATAAGGTGCCTATCAAATAATTTTTAACCAACAACAGTTCTTCTGGATCAATATCGCCTTCTCTGAGTTGTTTCATTTCATTATACACTTCATTCACTGTGGCCTCACACACTGTTCTGCCAGCTTCTGTACTAATCATCCAGGCACCTGCATGAATATGGTTTACCAAGAAACTATAAATACCATAGGTATATCCTTTGTCTTCTCGGATATTGTTCATCAGCCTAGACCCAAAGAATCCACCAAACAAGGTATTCAGCACCTGTACTTTAGGAAAATCTGGATGCCTGCGGGTTGGAAAAGGACGGGCTATACGAATTGCACCTTGCACACCTTCCGCATCATTGATGATGTTCCATTTCTTCTGATCTGAAGCAAATATTGGATGTGTTATCTCCTCCGTTGCAGTTTTGTTGAATGGCAAATCACCAAAATATTGGTTCATCAATTGTTCGTAATCTTTGGGTAATATTCCTGCTGAAAACACAGTACAATTTCCTTCCTGATAATATTTTGCATAAAAGCGTTTGAGGTCTTCCGTTTGAATAGCATCATAATCCTCTTCCACACTATATACGCCATATGGATGTTTGAGGCCAAACAACAACTCATCAATTTTTCTTCCAGCAACAAAATCACATTTAAGTAAATTCACAGCCAATTTCTGCTTCATGTTCTGTCTAAAAATCAACAGCTCCTCTTCGGGAAAAACAGCTTCTGTAAATATTTCTCTCACCAAAGGCAAGAGCTGTGGTAATTGTCGCGTTAAACAATGTAAGGTTACTACCGCAGTCTCATTAGAACAATTGCGGTTGAGGTAAGCTCCATAAAAATCGACCAACTCATTAATCTCGTAAGCAGATTTTTTTTGTGTTCCGTTCTTAATAAGAAAATTGGCAGCTGAAGAAACATTCTTCTTTTCGTCAAACCAATTTCCTGCTTTAAACACCCATTCAATTTGAACTACTTCTTCTGTACCTGCTTGCACATTGTATACTTTCACTCCATTACCTAGACTAAACGTATCTGGTTTTCTTAAAGCAATTTTGTATTCAACAGCATCTTTAATCTCTGGCGCTAATTTTCTATCTGGCATGAAATAGTTTGTAAGTTTTTTTACTTTTTGTCTGATAAATACCAAAGTGTATTTGAATTTTCATTCGTCAACACCTCATTTGCAATACGATGAAGGTCTTCTGATTTCACTTCCTGGTATTTCTGAAACTCAGTGTTCATAAGCTCTCCATCGCCAAGCAACTCATAGAAGGCAAGGCTACCCGCCCTGTTCATCACACTCATGTCTTCAAAAGCCATTACACTTTCGGTCTTGTTTTTTACCTTCTGTAACTCACGGTCGTCAAGTAAATCTTTCCTCACTTTATCCAACTCCAATTCAATTGCAGCTTCTGCTTTTTCTATATCAACCCCTTGTATCAATTGTCCCTCTATCGTTAACAAGCCTTTGTCTAGACTCCCAAAATGATAACAATTGATATTGGCAAACAACTGCTGTTCTTTCACCAAGCTTTGGTACAATCTTGATGAAGCACCACCGCCAAGAATATCGGTAAGCAAATCAGTTGCATAATAATCATCGTCTCTTCGCGCGCACATGTGCCATGTTTTATAAATAGCATCCATGGGTACGTTGCGGTGGGCGGTCATTCTTCTGGCTTCAGTTTGTTTAGGCTCTTCAGGAAGAAGGCGACTGTATTTTTCACCTGAAGGAATATCACCAAACCATTTTTCTGCAAGTTCTTTTACGCGTTCAACAGTAACATTTCCTGCTACTACCAAAATAGCGTTTACAGGCGTATAGTGTTTGAAGAAAAACTGTTTTACATCTTCCAATGTTGCATTTTCAACATGCGACAATTCTTTTCCGATGGTCATCCACTTGTAAGGATGTTCTTTAAAAGCCAGTTCACGCATGGTATGCCAAACATCACCATAAGGTTTGTTGATGTAGTGTTCTTTGAACTCTTCACATACCACTTTGCGTTGTACATCCAGACTTTTTTTACTGAATGCCAAACTCAACATCCTGTCACTTTCCAACCAAAATGCAGTCTCTAAATTATCAGCAGGCAACTGGCAATAATAATTGGTAAGGTCGTTGGTGGTATACGCATTGTTTTCACCCCCTGCAACCTGTAATGGGTCGTCATAATCGGGTATGTTGATGGATCCCCCAAACATGAGGTGTTCAAACAAATGGGCAAATCCTGTTTTGGATGCTACTTCATCGCGGGCCCCAACATCGTAAAGTACATTCACGACGGCCATGGGGGTACTTGGGTCTGGATGGACCAACACGGTAAGTCCATTTCCCAGCACAAACCTTTCAAATTTGATCATACCACAAAATTAATCATAAAATACTGATGGGCTTCATTGTAAACATAAGGGGTTTCCCTTCTCGAAGAACAACAAAGTTCATTTTAACTCCAATCTCCTGCATCATGGTCTTGTAAACCTGGATATTGTTACTGATGTCGTTGTTCAAAGCAAGGATGATATCCTCCTTTTTAAAACCAGCCTTCTCCGCCGGAGATCCAGTAACCACATCATCAACCACAATTTGGTTATCTATAAAATAAATGGAAAGTCCGTGATACGCATAATCAAAATCATCCCTAAAATGTGAGTTGGGAAGGATATGCACCTCTTGTTTCACATAGTTGAAAGTTACATTGAACCTACGCAAAAGGTCATTCCCAATCAATCCTCCCAAATAAGGATAATTGAGCACATTGTACTCATCCTTAAACAGGTAAGTAGGTACTTTTCTAAACCGATAGGGCCCCAATTTTACTTCCGTTACTGTAGTTATACGCATGCTGGTGCGACCGCCCACTCCTTCAGCTTGAGTAACCATCGGTTTTTTCTTTCTCTTTTTGAGTACACTACTGTCTTGAACATAACTTTCAGAAAGCAGAAAATTCAGACCAGCCCCCGTATCCAAATAAAATCTTGAATAGAATTTTCCGTCATCGGTAAACCTGAGGTTTTGAATCGGTAAAGCAGTAAACATGGGGTTGAGTATGTGGCCGCTAGAAGGATATTTGTATTCTCCAATGCTGTACACATTTATTCGTAAACTATCGTAGTTCACATTTACAATGTATTTACTAAAAAAACTATACCCCACAATGCCATCAATTTTGATGCCGTAAACACTGGTAAGTAGACTATAATCGTTTACATGGAAATTTAGTTTTTCAACTTCCAACCCCGGTAATTTCATTTTGGCATTGTAGAGAAAAGAAACCTTTCGTATACCCCCAATCCCTTTGATGGTCTTGTCAGACTCTACCACAGGTATTCCAAATTCAATTACAGTTGTGGAATCCAGGGATATACCCCCGCTCCCGGTATCTAAAACAAAATTTAAGCTATCCGGATAATCATTCACTTTGGCTTTGATTAAAATTACCCCGCCAGTGAGCATACGAAAAGGAAAAGAAGTGATGAACTTAGATGGTGGCTCAACAAACAGCTCCTGTGCACCCGCCCTTTGGGAAAGGAGGGATAGCATAAGTGACAAAAACAATATGATTTTGGTGGTCTTCAAAATGGTACATGAAAAGAAGGAGCTACGGTTTTGCTCTAATTTAAACTATTGATGCGTTAACTTTGTTGTGTTTATTTACAAATAATGATTGAACTCAATAATTTATACCAAAAAGCCCTGAACCTCGAGTTTTTAACCGCTGAAGAGGGATTGTTTCTGTTTAACCAGGCCCCCTTGGCCGAACTTATGCACGTTGCTGATGAGTTGAGGAAAAAGCAAGTGCCTCACGGGAAAGTCACCTGGCAGATCGACCGCAACGTAAATACCACCAACGTGTGCATTGCCAATTGCAAATTCTGCAACTTTT
>JBFYPP010000118.1:0-6093 GCA_041303255.1 Chitinophagia bacterium
GAAAGATCAAAGTGAACACCCTCAATCAAAAGATCTGTGGAAACTACCGTTTGTTTTCCGAAGTGATCAATCACGGCGCCGTCATCACCTACACCCAAAACGGATGAGGCATTTTGTAATTCAATATTTTTTGTTAGGTGATGAATCAATCCAAACTCACCGTATTCACTTATTTCAGTTCTAGACATATTTTGATTATTGATGTGTATTTGAAATCCAGCGCAACAATTCATCATGAATTGCGCCATTGGTTGCCACAAGTTGTGGTTGATAAGGAGAATAGGGGTCGCCTTTGAAATTGGTTACTTTGCCGCCCGCTTCTTCTACAAGTAAAAAGCCAGCAGCGCTGTCCCATGCATTCAATTTGTGTTCATAATAGCCATCGAACCTACCTGCAGCAACCCAACAAAGGTCAATGGCTGCAGATCCTAATCTTCTAACGGGAATTCCCTTGCGCACGAGTCTTGCAAAAATATCAAGGGGACCATTTTCCATGTCTAAATAAGTGTAAGGGAAACCAGTAACCAAACAAGAATGAAGCACTTGGGTTTGATCGCTTACATGAATTTGTTTTTCGTTTAAAAAAGCACCGGCACCTTTTTCTGCAAAAAAGAATTCATCCATCATGGGATTGTATACTGCACCCAAAATCATCTCACCGTCTTTTTCAACCCCAATGCTCACACAACAAAGCGGAATACCATTTGCGAAATTGACTGTACCATCAATTGGATCAATAATCCACTTGTAGGAGGAGTCCATTTTTATTTCTCCAATTTCTTCACTTAGAATAAAGTGGTCTGGAAAACTTTCACGAATGATGTTCATGATCAAAGCCTCCGATGCTTTGTCCACCTCCGTAACCAAGTCGTTGGGACCAGATTTTTTTTCAACAGAAAACTTCCCGTTAATTCTCTCTTTAATTAGCATTCCCGCTTCAGTAGCGGCCTTTAATAGCGTGCTTTTTAGCATGGGCCAAATATACAAAAAAGGACATCGCTAATTTGTATACTTGGGAAAGTAACAAAATGTCCTGACCAAAAAAGAGTCCAGGTTTTTTACAGCCCCCGAAACAAAAGGTGGCTCCTTGATGCTAGAAAACTGTTGTAGAAACTATATAGTTCACGCATATCGTGGAATACCGAAACTTCGTTGTGAGACAGACCATCGCTTTCAAAACCGACGGCGTTTCCTTTTTTGATTTCATTTTTCATTTCTTCATCAATCACCGAAAGTTGATCGAGTGAACGAGTTTCTAGCAAACCCTCAATTTGGTTCAGGTTGATTTTTATGATTTTCATGGCTGTATTGGTTAGGACAGCAAAAATATTTTCAAACATTTTGTTTAGTATTTCCAGTATTATTTATTTTACTGAATTCAGTATATATACCTACGTATACTTAGTAAAAACAATCCAATGAACATGGTTTTACTTAAACTAAAGACGTTTTAAAAACCCGGGTTTACACAATTCAATTTGGTAAGTAAGTCAAGTTTTTTTAGTTTCAATAGCACAAAGATTGCTCATCCCCTTAACCAAACCGACAAACATGAATCAAACAATCAATGCAAACCGCCTATTTTGGGCAAGTTGCTTTGCACTCATCTCCACTGCGTTTTCATTCAGCATCCGTGCTGGTATACTTACCCAGTTGGGGACAGAGTTAAACCTAGACACGGTACAGCTAGGGACCATAAGTTCCATGTGGTTTTTGGGGTTTCCTATTTCAATGATCTTTTTTGGGATTTTCTATTCAAAAATCGGACCAAAAATCATCATGCAGGTTGCCTTTCTGGCCCACGCTATCGGAATTCTTACTACCATTTACGCTAGCAGTTACAATGTATTGTTGATTTCAACTTTGTTCATTGGTATTGGTAACGGCTGTACAGAAGCCGCTTGTAATCCAATGATTGCCGACTCTTATTCAGGAAATGAGTTTCACAGCAAACTGAATAAGTTCCACATGTGGTTCCCTGGTGGAATCGTTCTTGGTTCTTTGATTTCTAAATTCATGACTGAGGCTGCTTTTCATTGGCAAGCACAGATTTGGGTAATTTTGATACCAACTGTTATATATGCTATCCTGTTTTGGGGTCAAGCCTTTCCTCAACCTAAAGCAAACGCAAGTTCTCCTTTAGCAAGTTTCAAGGCGATGCTAAATCCTTTGTATTTGTTCATGGCTGCTTGTATGGCCCTCACCGCAATATCTGAATTTGGTCCACAACAATGGGTTGGTCCTATACTTGCAAAAGCAGGTGCTAGTCCCATGTTGATTCTTGCATTGGTAACCGGTTTAATGGCTGTTGGCCGTTATTTTGCCGGACCAATCGTTGAAAAACTCAACACTGTTGGTGTGTTATTGGGATCTGCTGTATTCGGATTGATTGGTATTTATATGCTCAGTACCATGTCTGGAAATATGCTTTATGTTGCCGCTATTTTCTACGCTTTGGGTATCTGTTATTTCTGGCCCAACATGTTGGGATATGTTGGTCAGCATTTACCACAAACCGGAGCACTTGGTTTATCCGTTATGGGTGGAATTGGTATGTTCTCTTCTGCCATGTTCCAACCTGTAATTGGCGGATGGATCAAAGACAACAAGGGTGCTGCTGAAGCAACCGGATTAGTAGGCGATGCTGCTGACTTGGCAGCGGGACAAGCTACACTTTCAAACATGTTAATTTTCCCTGGTATCTTGATTGTTGCGTTTGCACTTCTTTATTTCATGGGAAATAAAAAACAGTCGGCCTAACACAACTACATAAATTTTTAAAGAGTAAGGGGACTTTTGTCCCCTTCTTTTTTGTATTTTTAAGACTTATAAATTCTGAATAATTTTCAACAAAACAGTATGAACAGGAAACTTAGAATGGGCATGGTTGGCGGAGGCAAAGATGCATTCATTGGCGCTATCCACAGACATGCTGCAGGCATAGATGGTCTTATTGAATTGGTATGTGGCGCGCTCAGCATCAACCCTGAAATTGCTAAAGAATCCGGTAAAATGTTGTTCTTGGCAGAAGACCGCACCTACCTCACTTTTGAAGAAATGATCAAAGCAGAAAGTGCTTTACCTGAAGATGTGCGAATGGACTTTCTAACTATTGTAACGCCCAACTTTGCTCACTTCGCACCAGCCAAGATGGCGATGGAACATGGGTTTCATGTTGTGATAGAAAAGCCCATTGCTTTTACCCTGGACGAAGCAAAAGAATTGCAAAAAATACAAGAAGCAACCGGTCGCGTGCTATGCCTCACACATACTTACTCTGGCTATCCATTGGTTAAGCAAGCCAAGCAAATGGTGAAGGAAGGCGCATTTGGAAAGGTTCGTAAGGTTTGGGTTGAATATCCACAAGGATGGTTAAGTAAACTATCTGAGCGTGAAGGCAATGCACAGGCTGCCTGGAGAACAGATCCTAAGCGCAGTGGTAAGAGTGGTTGTATGGGGGATATTGGCACACACTGTGCGCATTTGGCGGAATACATCAGCGGATTAAAAATATCACATATCTGTGCAGACCTAAATATAATGGTAGAGGGAAGAATGTTGGATGATGATGGAAATGTGTTGTTGAAATTTGAAAATGGTGCTGCGGGTGTCTTGATGGCCTCTCAAGTTGCAGCAGGTGAAGAAAACGGAATCAAGATTCGTGTATATGGTGAGAAGGGCGGTTTGGAATGGGCACAACACGAACCCAATACCATGTTGGTAAAATGGTTGGATCAACCTACCCAAATATTCAGGGCTGGTGGAAACTATGCGGATAGGCTATCCTCTTTTGCAGTACATAATTCCAGAACGCCAGGCGGACATCCAGAAGGATATCTAGAGGCATTTGCGAATATCTATAGAAATTTTGCACTTACACTTGGTGCAAAGATGGATGGCAAAGAGGCAACTCCTGAAATGTTGGATTTCCCAGGAGTGGAAGATGGTATCAGAGGGATGGCCTTCATAGACAATGTGGTCCTCTCTTCTCAGTCGGAACAAAAATGGACACCCCACACGGTGTAATTAAATAACGCAACATGAAAACAATTAAAGGTCCGGGTATCTTCCTCGCCCAATTTATGGGCGACCAACCCCCTTTCAACGATCTTTCTTCTATTTGTAAATGGGCAGCATCCCTGGGTTTTGTGGGCGTACAATTGCCTAGCTGGGACCCAAGATGCATCGATCTGCAAAAGGCAGCTGAAAGCCAGACTTATGCAGATGAAATTAGAGGAATCGTTGAAGAAGCCGGTTTACAAATAACCGAACTATCTACACACTTACAGGGACAACTCGTGGCAGTCCACCCCGCCTATGATGCACAATTTGATGGCTTCGCCCCTGAAAATGTAAGAGGAAACAGCAAAGCCAGAACTGAATGGGCTGTACAACAACTCAAATATGCGGCGAAAGCGTCTGTTAATCTCCGCTTAAATGCACATGCTACTTTTAGCGGTGCTTTGTTGTGGCATACCGTATATCCTTGGCCTCAAAGGCCTGCTGGATTGGTAGAAACGGGTTTTACGGAGTTGGCCAACCGATGGTTGCCTATTTTGAATGTGTTTGATGAGCATGGAGTCGACCTTTGTTATGAGATACATCCTGGAGAAGATTTGCACGATGGTGTTTCTTATGAAATGTTTTTGGAGAAGGTAAACAACCACAAAAGGGCTTGTCTATTGTATGATCCGAGTCACTTTGTATTGCAGTGTATGGACTACCTTACTTATATAGATCATTACCATGAGCGCATCAAGATGTTCCACGTAAAAGATGCAGAATTTAACCCGACAGGAAAGCAGGGTGTTTATGGTGGTTATCAGAATTGGATCAACCGCGCAGGCCGTTTCCGTTCGTTGGGTGATGGTCAGGTTGATTTCTCTTCTATCTTCAGCAAATTAGCTGCTTACGATTATAGTGGATGGGCGGTGATGGAATGGGAATGTGCGATCAAACATCCGGAGGATGGAGCAAAAGAAGGTGCGGTCTTTATCAAAGACAAAATCATCCGTGTAACGGAAAAAGCCTTTGATGATTTTGCGGGTACAGGAAGTGATGAGGCGTTCAACAAGAGAATTTTAGGTATTTAAAACAAATAAAAAACAAAAAATGAAAAAGGTAATTGTAACAATGATGATTGCAGCAGGATTGTATGCATGCGGTGGTGGCGAAAGTGCTGAAACTACTGAAACCAAGCCCATCAGCAATGCAACCGTAGAAGAGGCGGCACGCGAAGAAGCACCAGTAGTTGCAAAGAAAGACGGCAAAGCACTAATTGAAGCCTCAGACTGTCTTACTTGCCACAAAGACGATGCTAAATTGATCGGACCCGCCTACCAGGATGTTGCAAAGAAATATGAGAGCAATGAAGCAAACATTAAAATGCTTTCTGAAAAAATCATCAAGGGTGGTCAGGGTAACTGGGGAGAAATTCCAATGGCGGGACATCCTAATATAAGCGAAGATGATGCTTCTGCCATGGTGGAGTACATTCTTGCTATGAAAAAATAAGCCACATGAAATTATTATCAACGATTGCTATTTTATTGTTCTTTATAGCTGCTGCTCCTAATCAAGATGACTTTCCTGTAAAAAAAGGTTGGAAATCCCTTTTTGATGGGAAGTCCAAAAAAGGTTGGCATATTTATCGTGGTGAAGCCACTGGCGAATCTTGGCAGGTAGAAGACGGAATACTGATGTTTGTTCCTATCAACAAGCCGGGTGTAAAAACAGGAGGTGATTTAACTACTGATGAGGAGTATGAAAACTACCACCTCAGTTTGGAGTGGAAGATTTCGGAAGGAGGCAACAGTGGCATCATCTTTGGTGTGAAAGAAGATTCCATGTACAAGAAGTCTTATTTGACCGGTATGGAAATGCAGGTGTTAGACAACAACAAACATGCTGATGCTAAAATTACAAAACACAGGGCTGGTGACCTATACGACCTTATTTCTTCTAGTAAGGAGACTGTAAAAGCAGTCGGCGAGTGGAACCAAGCAGAAGTAATTTACAACAACAACACACTTCAATTGATCCTCAACGGAGAAACAGTGGTGTCTACAACAGTTGGAGATGAAAAATGGGACA
>JBFYPP010000119.1:0-6076 GCA_041303255.1 Chitinophagia bacterium
TTATAGCAAAAATCATAAGAGCCACACTAGAAGAATTTGGTGCCAACAAACCTGGCACAGTCTACTATGATGCTACCACAGACCATCTTTTTGAATTGTTTGAGACAGAAGGTGCTGGTTATTTTATTGCAGAGCAGGATGGAGTGATGCTTGGAGGTGGTGGTTTTTTTCACAGTGATGGACTACCAGAAGATACTTGTGAGCTTGTAAAAATGTATTTGTTACCTGAAAGCAGAGGAAAAGGGATAGGTGCTGCAATCATCAATAAATCGATGGAAGTAGCCAAACAAAGCGGATTTAAAAAAATGTATCTGGAGACCATGCCAGAATTGAAACGGGCAATTACAGCCTATGAAAAATTCGGTTTTGAATACCTAAACGGACCAATGGGGAATACCGGGCATCATGGTTGTTCGGTCTGGATGTGCAAGGCGCTTTGATCAACTTGTTGTTTTCACTTCATAAACGGGACTAAACAAATAGACTTTTCCAGTTGCTATTTCTGTGGCTTTAATCCGTTTTCTTACCCGTTCACCACATTGAAATACCCTACCCCCCTTTATAACAAAGAGCGATCCAACATGTAATTCTTCAACCAGACAATGCCCTTCTTTCGTTGGATCGTATTTTCTTAACACACGCATTAAATTGACATCGGCGCAAGAGCTTGCAGCTGGATTAGTTAAGGACTGCATCAATTGGTTCCGAATATCAATTGGAAATATAGACGTCTCCAGAAAATGTTTCAGTAATTCAGAAAATTGTTGCTTCCATTCTTTTCCATGGGCATCTACCCGATGGCCGTAACGTATAAACGTGATGAGGTGTGCCAATTCGTGCAACAAGGTCACCAAAAAAGCATAGGGATTAAGATTGCCGTTAACACTGATTCGATGGGCTTTATCTGCATGTGCATTTCTATAATCCCCCAAAACAGAGGAGCGCGACTTCGTAATAGTCAGGTGCACTTTATAATGCAACAAATAAGGTTCAACCAAAGGGTAAGCACCTTCCGGGATAAAATCGTTAAGTGATTGTAGAGGTGCCTGCGCTTTAGACATGACTATTTATTCTTCAAGATTTCCAGCAAGCCCTTTATTTCAAGAAAAGTGTAAAACAAATAGAGAAACAAATTTGCAAAAACAGCTGGGAGGTTTTTTTCCTCTCCTGCATACATAACATAACCTACCACTGCTGCCGCACCGAGTACAAGTTTCATCAAAAATGATCCGTAGACAGAAGACATGAAATTAAATGTAGTCTTGGCATTTAAACCCTTATTCAATAGGTAAAACGAAACCATGGTTAAACTAAATACAAAGACATGTCCAACCAGAAAAACATCCGCATCCACACCAGCAGTATTGAGCTGTTTGTAAAATACCGAACCCAAAAAATTGACAACCAAAAACAACAACCAAATTGGACGTAGAGATTTTCGCAGATTCATTTACTTTTTTTATTTGTATCAATGATGATTTTGATGAGCAAAGATACAACCACAACCAAAGGTAAAATCCAAATGAGCCAGGGAGATTGAAATGAAAAAAAACCATCTAATTTCCATCCCAACCAAAGTGCAACCGCAATAGAAATAAAGAACTGTGAAGCCAATCCCAAATAACGCATAGCAGAAACACTTGACTGTCCTTTGTCTTTGTTGATGATTGACATGGTGCCCAATTTATTACTCAAGGGTTTGCTCCAAATCTGGGATAGAAATAACAGCAGTATCTAAGACCAATTCAGCCTTACCGGATAAAACATTTTTTATATTTTCCCAATAGGCTTCTCGGTATAAAATCTGCTTTTCAAGAGAATCCGTCCGCAATTTTAATTTGGTTAGCTCCCTTCTTTCCGACTGACTACCATATCCAGGAATATAGTATTTGAGCGGTGTAAAACTGATAAGGGCTGTAGTTAGTCCCACTAAAAGTACAAATACAAAACAAGATGCAATGTAAACACCCAAGCGGGTTATTTTGAATGTAACTACCTCTTCATAAGAATGGTCGTTCATCACCACCAAACGGTATCGATTGGTGAGTCGCTTGAACCTGCTTTGGTTGATGGTTTCACTCATTTATAGGAAATACTTGATAGCCCTAAAGTTAGTGTTAATTCGTAAATCAACCCCTTTTAAAATAGGGGGATTAACCGTAGTTTTACAATCCGTGCAGAAACCAATTGGTCATATCGCCTTCATTTTACGCAAGATTGTGCTCTTTACCATCACTATGTTATTTACCCAAACCTTAGTGGCACAACTGAATTTAACATACGACCTAAAAAAGCCCAAGGCCTACGAGAACAGGAAATTGAAATCAGAAATGACGCCTGATAAAAAAATCAATCCTGTTAAAAGAATGAAAGAAAATGTAGTGGCTCACTACAATTTTTACTTCAACGCCAACAACAAACTTCAGGATGTAATTGCCTCTGCAAAACAAGCACACAAAGATACTTTCACTCAATTAATTGGATTTTACAACTACAGTCTAGATCAGACTGCATCCCAAAAACAAGAGCTGGACTCTGTTATACACAAAGCGAACAATGGAATTCTTTTGCACGACTTAAGAAATGACTGGGTGGATGATCTTTATCTGCTCATGGGGCAAGCTTATTTTTACCAAAAGAAATTCGATTCTGCTTATGATGTTTTTCAATACATCAACTACACTTTTCAACCGAGGACAAAAGAGGAGTCCGGTCTAGAAAAAACAATTGGCTCCAACCTCAATTCATCTGGAAATATCTACACCGTATCTACCAAAGAAACCGGCTTTTCTGCGCAACCATCTGCCAGAAATGATGCCCTACTCTGGATTATACGTACCCTACAAGAACAGGGAAATGAAGACGAAGCAAAGGGATTGATTGAAACTTTATACCGTGATAAACATTTTCCAAAAAGATTAAAGGATGATTTGGCAGAACAGAAAGCCCTCTGGTTTTTAAAAAACAACCAATACGATTCTACTGTCCATTACCTTGAGGCATCAATTGATGCTACCAATAACAGTCTTGAACGGTCTAGACGCTATTTCCTAATTGCCCAACTAAAAAGTAAAATAGAAGACAAGGAAGAAGCTGATTTGTTTTTTGACAAAGCCATCTCTATAACCACAGATCCTATTATGGAGGCCTATGCCAGAATCTACCAAGTTGCACTGGTTTCTGACGAAGCAGACCTACAAAAAAGGACAGATGAACAGGTGGACCTGCTTTTGAAAATGGCAAAACGAGAAAAGTACCTCTCCTATCAATCCATCATTTATGATGCAGCTGCAGAAATGGAAATAGGAAGAAACAATAGAAAAACGGCTATTGAACTCTTGTTAAAAAGTAATGAAACCAATTCAAATGATCCGAATGCGAAAACAAACAACAACCTCAAAATAGCCAATCTGGCTTTTGCAGAAAAAAACTACAAACTCGCCAATACGTATTATGATAGCTTGGGTGTGGTTTCGCCATCGGTAGAGGAAGAAATAAAATTGAAGAAAAGCGTATCCAATGATTTGGTTGCGCTGTTAAGCATCTTAGAGAAAGAGGACAGCCTACAAGCCATTGCCAACATGCCTGCCAAAGAAAGAGACGACTATTTAAAAGCATTGCTAAAAAAGTTAAAAAAAGAGCAGGGTGCCTTAGATGAGGAAGAAGAAAATTCAACCCCCAATTTGGCTGCAGGTGGCAGGGGACAAAGAAATGGTTTACCTGACCCCAATGCAGGAAATATATTTAACAACAACCAGCAAAAAGGAGAATGGTATTTTAATAACCCCACTTTAATTGCACAGGGCAAGACTGGGTTTAAATCCAAATGGGGTTCAAGGCCAAATGCCGACAGCTGGAGAAGGCTGGCAGCAATCAATGGAACAAGGATGGTTTCTCAGCGGGGGCAAGATGGCGCAAGAAGAATAGTTGTTCAACAAGAAGCCGCAACAGTATTGTCTATTGAAAGTTTAACCAAAAACCTTCCCATCACCGAAGAACAACAGCAGTTGTCGAGTGCTAAAATAAACGCTGCTTATGCAAAAATGGGGAATGTATTTCAGGATAAACTGGGAGATTGGGCATCTGCAATTTATTGGTACGAAAAAAGTTTAAGTAAAGAAGCAGATTCTGCGCTGCTTGCCAATGTATATTTCAATCTTTCTTTTTGCTACGCACAGTTAAAAAACAATGACCAATCCTCCTTCTACAAAAAGAAACTGATTGAAAATTTTCCAACCAGCGAAAATGCACAGCTGTTAAGCGACCCGCTTGCAGCGAGTAAGAAAAAGGAATTAACGCAAGCATCCATTGATAAAACCTACGCAGAAATTTACGACCTTTTTCTTGCAGGCAAATTTGAAACCGCACTGAATGAAAAGAAAAAAGCAGATGAGGCATATGGACAAAATAACTGGAGCGCTCAATTGCTCTATATTGAATCGATTTATTATATAAAAAACAGAAGTGATGAACAAGCCATAAATACACTCAAGAAAATAACTGAGCTTTATCCCAAATCAGCATTGGCTGAAAAAGCAAAATTGATTGGGGATGTAGTTGCCCGAAGGACTGAAATTGAAACTGAACTCAATTCAATGCAAGTAACCCGTTTAAAGGAAGACAGTCTTGTTTGGGTAGACGATAGACCACTTCCCAAGAACAAAGAAAGCTTGGCAAAAAAAGAAGAACCAACACGGTTAATTGCAATGCCCATAAAGCAAAAAGGGAAAGTAGATACTACCCAATTTAAAGTGCCTGTAGTAGAAAAGAAGGAAGAGCGTTTTAGCTTCTCGCCTACCGACCCCTATGCGATCATGATGATTTTGAAAGATGTGGATGTGGTTTATGTAAATGAAGCAAAACGAGCATTGGCCAGGTACCATGCCGAACGCTATTCCACCAATGGTCTAAATATACAGAACAGCAGTGTTGGTGCTACCCCTTATATCCTGATTAGTGTTTTCCAAAATGCGGCTGACGCACTGAGTTATGTTGAAAAAACAGTGCCTATTGCCAGTAGAGAAATATTTCCTTGGCTGCAAGCCGACAAATACAAATTCATCATTGTTTCCCCTGAGAACCTCAAGAAAATGATGGAAGATAAAAATACTGAAGAATACATGCGTTTTCTCCAACGCCAATTACCTGGAAAATTTTAAGATTTCCTTTCCCTTTAAGACAGCGCTTTTCTTTAGTTTTACCCTATGAGCATGAACCCAAAAAAGAGCAGCGAAACAAAGAAACCTGTTAGGATCTTTTGGAAGATATTCCTCTATGGCTGGGGTGCGGCAATCTTGCTGATCTTGGTTATTTATTTGGGCTTATTTGGAAAACTTCCTTCCATTGAAGAGCTTGAAAATCCATCTATGCTGTCCTCATCCGAAATCTATGCGGATGATGGAACCTTGATGGGGAAATTCTACCTCAAAGACAGGATAAACGTAAAATACCAAGACATTTCACCCAATGTAACTAAGGCCTTGATTGCTACAGAAGATGAAAGGTTTTACGAACACTCTGGCATTGATATTAAAAGCTTGTTGAGGGCAGTTGTGTTTTTAGGCAGCGAAGGTGGTGCGAGCACAATTACGCAACAGTTGGCCAAGGCCTTACTTGGACAACAAAGTAGAAAAAGTGTTACTCGATTAATTGAAAAATTAAAAGAGTGGATTGTGGCCATTCGCTTAGAAAGAAATTTCACGAAAGAAGAAATCATCACCTTGTATTTGAATATGGTCAACTACGGTGATGAAACCTATGGAATAAGAAATGCAGCTAAAACCTATTTTCAAAAAGAACCAGGTCAATTGCAGATAGAAGAAGCAGCAGTGCTGGTTGGATTACTCAAGGGCAGCACAAGGTATAACCCCAGAAGAAATCCAAAGGCAGCCATGGCCAGAAGAAATACAGTGTTGGAGCAAATGGTAAGAAATGATTTTTTGAGTAAAGAGGAAGCCCGAGCACTGAAGATTGCACCGATTGAACTGAAGTACCTCAAACTTGATGAGAACGCTGGTATTGCACCCTATTTCAGAGAAGTACTTAGAGACGAAATAAAAAACTGGTGTAAAGAAAA
>JBFYPP010000120.1:0-6060 GCA_041303255.1 Chitinophagia bacterium
TAGACCCATAGACTTCAAAACTCTCACGGTACTGACGAGCTACATCAAACAATGATCTGTACACATAAGCACTGAGGTCAGAATCCTTGAACTTGATATGAGCCGATTCAACAGCAAAGGGAGAATTGTGAATTTTTGCAAGTTCTTCTCGGATGGTTCCAGAGCCGAAACAAGAAACATATTCTGCCTCCAATCTTAATAAACCTGCAACGGGACCAACACAATGGGTTGCATAATGCATTGGTGGAAGACCAGGCCAGTAATCCGGCCATCCATCCATATCTTGCTGATGAGATGCTTTCAAAAACTGAACCTTTCCTAATTCCCCTTTTTCATACAACTCTTTTACATACAGAAACTCGCGGGCATAGACCACGGTTTCCATCATCATGTATTTCTTTCCTGTCTCTTTACAGGCTTTTACAATTTTCATGCAATCCTCCACACTCGTTGCCATGGGAACCGTACAAGCCACATGTTTACCAGCATACAAGGCCTTTAGGGATTGTTCCGCATGGTTAGGAATAGGTGAATTGATGTGCACCGCATCTACATTGGGATCTTTCAGTAACTCATCATAATCCATATACCTTTTTTCAATACCGAAGGCATCGCCAATGGCGTTGAGCTTGGTTTCGGTACGCTGACAAATCGCATACATGTTGGCGTTGGGATGTCTTTGATAAATGGGAATAAACTCTGCACCAAATCCCAATCCCACTATCGCAATGTTAATTTTCATGCTATATGCTTTTTAAATAGTGATAACTCTCTTTAACCAATTGCATTTCATTGTCGAACATTTTTCTCCAAATATTCGCAGCACTTAGTTTGGTGCTGAAGGCTTCCACACTGATCATGCCATCATACCCAATCTCATCCAATGCATGAAGTATCGACTTAAAATCTACATGCCCTCTTCCAAGTATGCCCCTGTCGTTTTCCGAAAGTTGCACATGCACCAACCGGTGTGCCATCTTTTTGATAGCAGTAGCCATATTTTGCTCTTCGATGTTGGCATGAAAACTATCGAACATCAATTTACAATTGGGATGGCTGATTTCATCTACCAATTGAATGAGTTCATCAGTTGTTGTAACCAAATAACTTTCAAAACGGTTCAAGTATTCTAGTCCCAATACAATACCATACTGTTGTGCATATTCCGCTAAGTCGTATAGATTTTCCTTTGCCCAAGCCCGTTCTTGCTCAGTTGCAGCTTTCCCTGTAAATACACCTAATGCAGAATGAAATGGTCCAGTTAATAATTTCGAACCGATAACTGCCGCAGAGTCAACAGCCCTTTTGTTTCTTTCCAATGTCGATTTCCGCATGGAGTCATCCGTACTGATCTGGTGGTGGTCCGGACCATTGATAGTAACAGCCACCCTATCAAGTCCCAACTCATCCAATTTTTTTCTCCATGTTTCCCATGCAAGAGGATCGGTATTGAAGACGGGAATTTCAACACCAGCATAACCAACCGACTTGATTTGCTCAAGTACGGGGAACAATCGTTCATCAATTTCTGTACCCCAGAGCAATAGATTCATTCCTAGCTTGTTTTGCATGCTTGTTTTTTGGGATTATCAATTTAGTGATATAAATTCAATCAACCAACCAACCAACATATGTCTACCACACAAAGATTTACCGCACTTGATGTTTTCAGGGGAATGACCCTCTGCTTCATGATCATTGTGAATAACCAATATGGACCTGCTGCGTTTGCACCTCTTGAACATGCTGAGTGGGATGGTTTTACTCCTACAGACCTTGTGTTTCCTTCCTTTCTTTTTGCTGTAGGAAACGCCATGGCGTTTACCATGCCCCGTTTACAAGCGATGGGTAATGCCGCAGTACTAAAGAAAATACTGAAAAGAACCCTACTTATTTTTTTAATCGGTTACCTGCTTTCCTGGTTTCCTTTTTTCAACCAGAACGATGCAGGTGAATGGATATTCAAACCCATTGAAAACACAAGGGTTTTCGGGGTTTTGCAAAGAATTGCGCTTTGTTATGGCATGGCTGCCTTATTGATTGTATACCTACCCAACCGAACCATTTATATCATAAGCGCAATTGTTCTTTTGGGGTATTGGGGACTGCTCTATGTTGGTGGAGACTATACCATGCTGGGAAACATCGGCACTAAAATTGATTTGTGGATGATTGGTCCAAATCACATGTACAAAGGCGAAGGAGTTCCATTTGATCCAGAAGGATTTCTAAGCACTTTCCCATCTATGGTGAATGTGATTATTGGCTATTACGCTGGCGTTGCATTGCGCGACAAAGGAAAAGAATACGAGACCATCACCAAGATTTTGATAGCAGGTGTGGTTCTTGTTGCCCTTGCTTATTGCTGGAATTATTGCCTGCCGATCAACAAAAAACTCTGGACGGGCTCATTTGTGTTGTACACTTGTGGCATTGATCTTTTACTGATTGGATGCTTGGTGTTTCTTTTAGACAAGACCAATTACAACAAGAGCTGGACCTATTTCTTTGAAGTATTTGGGAAGAACCCCTTGTTCATTTATATCCTATCCGGCATCATTCCAGATTTATTTGGGATAATCAAGGTGGGTGCTGATCAACCTTTAGGCGATGCACTTGCCATGGGCTTTTTCCAGGGAATAGCTCCTGGCGCTTTAGGCACCTTCCTATTTTCAGTAAGCTTTATGCTCCTTTGTTGGCTAATAGGCTATGCCATGGACAAAAAGAAATGGTATGTAAGGGTCTAGCTACCCAGTAAAAGCCCTTATTTAGGTAGTTTTTGGACTTTTTAGTGCTTAAATCACTATTTTTGGTACTCGCAAGAAATTATAATGGAATACAATACTGTAAGAAGCCACCTGGTAATGAGGGAGTATGGTAGGCACGTACAACAAATGGTTGGTCACCTGCTCACAATCGAAGACAAAGAAAGAAGACAAAAAAATGCACATGCTGTAATAGAGCTGATGGGCTTTTTAAATCCCCATTTGAAAAATGTGGAGGATTACAGACATAAATTATGGGATCATCTTTTTCTGATTTCAGACTTTAATCTGGAAGTAGAAAGTCCCTATCCTATTCCAACAAGAGAATCTTTGAGGGCAAGGCCAGCAGCCCTCCCTTATCCAAAAAGATATCCCCGTTATTCGCATCTTGGTAAACATTTGGAATTGATCATAGCCAAAGCCATGGCTGAAGAAAATGAAGAAAAACGTTCAGGCTTTGCCCATATCATTGCCTATTACATGAAGTTGGCTTACAATACCTGGCACAAAGAATTGATACCAGATGAAAGTATCAGAAGCGAACTCAATACCATTACAAAAGGACAATTGGAGTTTACCAGCACGCCATTTGTTAGGGCATATAGAGAACAAGAAGATCGCTTCCAAAAGCGAGGTAAAGGCGGTTTTCAACAACGCAACAACAGAAATACCGGCACTGGAAGCAAAAACAGACCACAACAGAAGTTCGGAAAAAAGCGTTTCAACTAATCTCCTAGTTTCAAACCAATTTGAATGAAAGCTTTTGAAGTAATCGGTGGAAAAAGACTGCAAGGAGAAATCGTTCCTCAAGGTGCGAAAAACGAAGCCTTACAGATTCTGAGTGCTGTTCTGCTCACGCCAGAACCAGTTACCATCAACAATATTCCGGATATTCTGGATGTGAATTTATTAATTGATTTATTAGAAGACCTTGGTGTTAAAATAAATCGGATTGATAGGCATACCTGCATCTTTGAAGCAAAAGATGTGCAATTACAAAAGTTAGAAGACCCCGCATTTCAAAAAAACAGTTCGAGGTTAAGAGGTTCTGTAATGATAGCAGGCCCTTTGCTCGGCCGTTTTAAAAAAGCATTTATACCAAAACCGGGAGGTGATAAAATTGGAAGAAGAAGGCTCGATACCCACATCATTGGTTTTGAAAAATTGGGTGTGAAGTTTGAATATGAACAAGGACAAGGCTTTTTCAGATTGAGTGCAAATGAATTAAAAGGGACTGATTTGTTGCTTGATGAGCCTTCCGTTACTGGGACTGCCAATATTTTGTTTGCAGCAGTAATGGCCAAGGGCAGGACCACCATTTACAATGCAGCCTGTGAGCCCTATATACAGCAACTCTGCAAAATGTTGAACAGGATGGGTGCCAAAATTTCTGGCATCAGCTCAAACTTGCTTACCGTTGATGGTGTTGAAGCGCTCGGCGGTACAACACACAGCATGTTGCCCGACATGATTGAAGTGGGCTCGTTTATAGGTCTGGCTGCCATGACCAAGAGTCAGATTACCATTAAAAATGCAGGAATCGAACACCTGGGTGTTATTCCACAGAAATTTCAACAACTCGGAATAGATCTTGAATTCAAGAACGACGATATCATTGTACACCAACAAGAAGTTTACGAAATTCAGAAATACATTGATGGCTCTGTCCTTACCATCTACGATCATCCATGGCCAGGAATGACGCCAGATCTTTTGAGTATTTTATTGGTTGTTGCAACACAAGCAAAAGGCAGCGTACTCATCCACCAAAAAATGTTTGAGAGCCGTTTGTTTTTTGTAGATAAGCTAATCGACATGGGCGCAAGAATTATTCTGTGCGATCCACACCGTGCGGCTGTAATTGGTTTGGAAAGAGAGCAAGCCCTACGTGGTATTACCATGAGTAGTCCGGATATCCGCGCAGGCGTTGCCCTTCTCATCGCAGCATTGAGTGCAGAAGGAAAGAGCATCATTCAAAACATAGAACAGATTGACAGAGGCTACCAATACATTGATGCAAGGCTGTCTGCACTGGGTGCAGAAATCAAAAGAATTGATTCCTAATGTCTGCATCCTCCAACAACAACAAAATAATTATTCTTGCAGCACCATCTGGTGCAGGAAAAACATCTATTAAGTCGAAGTTGATAGCTTCAATGCCCCATTTACTTTCTTTTAGCATATCAGCTGCTACTAGAAAAATAAGATCCGGAGAGCAAGATGGTGTAGATTATTTTTTTATCAGTGAGGAGGATTTTAAAAATAAAATCGACAAGAACCAATTTGTAGAATGGGAAATGGTTTATCCAGGTTCTTATTATGGAACTACTGTTGCAGAAGTTGAGCGAATTTGGAGTGAACAGAAAACACCCATTTTAGATATTGATGTACAGGGTGCCATGCGCGTGAAAGAATTGTATGGTGAAAAAGCAATTTCGATTTTTATACAGCCGCCTTCTTTGGATGTGTTGAAAGAGCGATTAGAGAAAAGAGGGACAGACAATGAAATGCAAATTAAAACAAGAGTTGAAAAAGCAGCAGAAGAAATGGCTTTTAGTAAAAATTTTGATCATATTGTTTTAAATGATGATTTAAATAAGGCCTCAGAACAAGTGAAAATGTTGGTGATTGAGTTTCTTTCCTAATTTGAATTATTATAATGGGAACCTTGGTATTACTTGGATTGATGATTGCGTTTCTGCTGGCGGGGTTTTTCGCTGGTGTGGAAGTTGGTTTTGTATCATTGAACCGACTCAGTGTAGAGCTTAGAAAAAAACAGAAATCAAAAAGCGCAATTTTATTATCTGGCTACCTTGAAGAACCTGCCAGGTTCATCAGTGCCATGATTGTTGGCATCATTATTACGCTTACCATTTATGGATTGTTGGTTGATGAACTGCTTGTGCCGCTCTGGAAATCAACAGAGTTGTATCTCTCATCGGATTTTATTCCCTATTTCCAATACATCCGAATTCTATTTGACCTCATTATAGCCACTGGAGCATTTCTCATCTATTTCTTTTTTTGTCGCGCTATCTTCATTTCCAAAAGCGACACTTTGATGTATTTTCTAGCCCCTGTTTTGTCGTTTTTCTACCGCTTATTTTACCCCATCGCCCATTATTTTTTCGGATTGTCTGAATGGATTTTAAAAAACATCCTTAACGTCCGCGTGAAAAAAAACAGAAATAATTTTACCCGACTTGAATTGGAGCAATTCATTCAACAAAAAGACGAACGAGCGTCAGAACAAGAATTAAACAAAGAATTATTTGAGGCAGCGCTAACCTTGCCT